>JBFGRH010000013.1:0-18365 GCA_041563795.1 Nitrospiraceae bacterium
ACCAGATTTTCGTGGAACCGGAGGGACTGGACAGCGTGGAGTACTACCCGAACGGGATCTCCACGAGCCTGCCGGTGGACGTGCAGGCGGCCATCTTGAAGACCATCCCGGGACTGGAAGGGGCCGAGATGCTCAAGCCCGGCTACGCGATCGAATACGATTACTTTCCGCCTCGGCAGCTTCATCCGACACTGGAGACAAAACTTGTGTCCGGCCTGTTCCACGCGGGACAGATCAACGGCACTTCCGGTTACGAGGAAGCCGGCGCGCAGGGCATCATCGCCGGCATCAACGCGACATGCTCCGTGCGCGGCGCGGCGCCGCTCGTGCTGGACCGCTCACAGGCCTACATCGGCGTGCTCATCGACGACCTCATCACGAAGGATGCGCGGGAACCCTACCGGATGTTCACCTCGCGCGCGGAATATCGTCTGCTGTTGCGCCATGACAATGCGGATCTGCGGCTCACGGATATCGGGCACCGCCTGGGACTCGTGCCGGACCCGGACTACGCGCGCTTCCAACGCAAGCGCGACCTGATTGAACGGGAAGTGCGTTGCCTGCAGGACACGCGGGCATCCTCGGTCGGATCGTTCCTCGAGAAACTCGCGGTGATCAGTCCGGAGCCGCTCGCTCCCGACGCGACCCTGGCCCAGGTGCTGCGCCGACAGAACATGACCTATCCCAAGCTGGTAAGCCTGCTCGGAGCAGGACATTCTGACAACGAAGAAGTATCACAAGCTATTGAAATTATTATAAAATATGATGGTTATATCAAGCGGCAACTGCAACAGATTTCACGTTTTGAAAAACTTGAGCAAAAGAGAATCCCGCTCGACTTCAGCTACGAGAGTGTCGGTGGATTTTCCCGCGAGGTACTGGAGAAGCTGAAGCTGGTCCGCCCCGCTTCCATCGGTCAGGCCTCACGCATTTCCGGTGTGACGCCGGCCGCCATCTCCCTGCTGCTCGTTGCCCTCGAGCGTGATCGACGCAATCAGCAGGGTCAGTCCACTCCCGTCTCTGCCTGGCAATAATCAGTCGCAGCCTTGTCGACCGCCCCCATGCGAGAAGGGGCTTGACCATGTCTTGCAGTTAGCGTAGATGTTCCACGTGGAACAGACACTATTTGTAGATATTCTTATTGATGGGTCGTCTACATTTGGTATAAAATTAGCCGCCAATCAGGTTTCAGCCCTAACTTCCTACTATCGCGAGCTTGACCGATGGAATCAGAAAGTCAATCTGACGGCAGCCCGTGACCCAAAGGAAATCGCGATCAAGCACTTCCTCGATTCGTTGTTGTTCAGCCAGGCACTGGAACAGCGCGCGGACGTGTCGCTTCTGGATGTGGGCAGTGGAGCGGGCTTCCCAGGATTGCCGCTGAAAATTCTTATCCCGGAGCTGCGCGTGACACTGCTCGAGCCGAACGAGAAGAAAACCTCATTCCTGCGCCATGTGATCGGCACATTGGATCTTAAGGATGTATCGGTGGTCTCGAAAAGCTTGCGTGACTTTTGCCGTGAACCAGATCATCAGGGACGGTATTCCTATGTCACGACCAGGGCGGTGGCCGCTGAGCAAGTGCTTCCTTTCTCTTCGGCCCTGCTCGAACAGAGCGGCCGTGTCATCTTGTGTCTTGCCAATGCACTTGAAGGCGACCCGGGACCGCATGGGCTCAGGGTGTCGCACGAATTCAGGTACGAATTACCGCATGGTTGCGGGCGCCGCGTTCTCATCGTCCTTGAGCTGGCAGGCTCGTCATAAGCCCGGATGTTCCACGTGGAACATCCCACGATCCTGCCTGAATAACAGGAGCTTCAAAGAGACTAATGGCTAGGATAATTGCTATTGCCAATCAGAAGGGAGGCGTTGGAAAAACAACGACTTCCGTCAATCTTGCCACGTCACTCGCCGTGTCTGAGCGGTCCGTGCTGCTCGTCGACATGGATCCTCAGTCAAACGCCACCAGCGGTCTTGGAGTAGACGTGAAGAATGTTTCCAAGACGGTCTATGACTGCCTCGTGCATGGGGCCAGGATGGAAGAGGTGATCGTCCAGACTGCAATCCCAAAACTCTCCGTCGCCCCGGCGACGGCGGACCTGGTGGGCGCCGAGGTTGAATTGGTTTCCATCCCGGACCGCGAACGGATGCTGAAGCATTCGCTGCAGGGGATTCTTGATCGCTTTGACTATGTGCTGCTCGATTGCCCCCCGGCGCTCGGCCTGCTGACGATCAACGCGCTCACGGCCGCCACGTCGCTCCTCGTTCCGCTGCAATGCGAGTATTACGCGATGGAGGGGCTCGGACGGCTGATGGCGAATGTCGAACGGGTGCAGCAATCGTTGAACCCGTCGCTGGAATTGGAAGGGATCGTCCTGACGATGTTC
The DNA here is from genome assembly GCA_041563795.1 of Nitrospiraceae bacterium. GTDB lineage: Bacteria > Nitrospirota > Nitrospiria > Nitrospirales > Nitrospiraceae > 2-02-FULL-62-14. The sequence goes on from JBFGRH010000013.1 coordinate 2,388, forward strand.
GACAGCCGCAACAGTCTGTCCGGGCAGGTGGCCAGTGAGATTCGCGCCCACTTCAAGGACAAGGTGTATCGCACGGTGATCCCGCGAAACGTCGCCCTGGCTGAAGCTCCGAGCTTCGGCCGGCCCGCGTTGCTCTACAACGCCTCCTCGACCGGGTCGCAAGCCTATCTCCAGCTGGCAAAGGAGTTTCTCAATGGAAAAACAGGCCCTGGATAGATGTCGCGCTGGCCGACGCCCTGAATGTCGGGCCCCCGGCACTGTTAGATAGCGGCTCGTCGGCGCGTCTTGCAGGTGGATCCCACACTGGCAAAGGAGTTTCTCGATGGAAAAAAAGGCCCTGGGTAAAGGACTCGGCGCGCTGCTTCCGGACAGTCTTCCGAAAGTTCTCCCGATCGAGCGCGAGTCGACGCAGGAGGTCCCGCTCGACCGGATCGTTCCGAACCGGTATCAGCCACGGCAACAATTCGACGCCGATGAACTGACGCAGCTCGCGCGGTCGGTCAAGCGGATCGGCGTGTTGCAGCCGGTCCTGGTCCGGCGCAAGGCGGACGGGTTCTTTGAATTGATCGCCGGAGAGCGGCGCTACCGGGCCGCCAAATCGGCCGGCCTCAGGAGCATCCCGGCGGTGGTGCGCAATTCCAGCGACGAACAGTCAATGGAGCTGGCGCTGATCGAAAACCTCCAGCGTGAAGATCTTAATCCCATGGAGGAAGCCCGCGCCTACCATCGGCTGGTGACGGAATTCGGCTTGACGCAGGACTCCCTCGCGGAGCGGTTTGGCAAGGATCGCTCATCGATCGCAAACTCGCTCAGATTGTTGAATTTACCCAATGAAATCCAGAGGTTAATTGAGTCACTCGAGTTATCCATGGGCCATGCGAAGGTCCTGCTGGGCCTCAGTCGATCCGATCTCCAGATCAAGCTGGCCAGGCGGATCATCGAGGGACAGCTCTCCGTGCGCCAGACGGAGCAGGTGATCGCCTCGGAATTGCGCGCCGGCAAAACCAAGGCGGCCCCGCACCGGCTGACGATCTACACTGATCTCGAGGAAAAACTTCGCAAGCGCCTCGGAACGAAAGTCACGATTTCCAAGAGACGAAAAGGCGGACGCATTGAAATTCTCTACTTCGAACCAGCGGATCTCCATCGGGTGACGGACATTATCCTGGGCTAGCGTCGCGGGCACACGGGAACGAGAAACGGGAAATTTCTTGCGTTGCTCCTCACCTCGTTTTAAGCTGCCCCCCATACGCTGCTGCTCCTGAGGGTTGGGCAAGACTCCCGCCTCATCTGTCATTGAGCGTACACAGATCCCCGTCGCTTCCCGCTCTCCAGGCAGGCGAGACCAGCCTCTTTCCCCTGGAAAGGGAGCCGGGGAATTATTCACGCAGCCGGACTTTTGACCTACACGATTGAGCCCACGGATCCTACTCAAAGGAGGTAGCCATGTGGAAAAGTAAGCCGGACAGCGACGAGCACGACCAGAACACCGACGCCGCCCAGGACGGCGCGTCTCCCCAGGCCGAGGACGTGATTGCGTTCGTCGGCAAAGGCGTCGAGTTCAAGGGGACCATCACCTACAACGGGACGGTCCGCATCGACGGCATTCTCGACGGGGAAATCCACACGGAGGGCACGCTGCTCATCGGCGAGGAAGCCGTCCTCACGGCGAAAGTGAGCGCCGGCACCATCATCAGCAAGGGCAAGATCACGGGCGACATCACGGCGAAGGAAAAAGTCCGGCTGCTGTCCCCGGCAATCCTGAACGGATCGGTGAAGGCGCCGACGCTCTCGATGGAAGAAGGCGTGCTCTTCAACGGCAATATCGAGATGGCGCGCGCCGAAGTGCGAGACCTCGCCCGCGAAGCAGCGTCACGGGCCGCGCACGCGCCGGCATCCAACGTCAAGCGCGTCACGGGTTGATCACCGCCCGATCCGGAATGAGCCGACCGTCTCGGGACAGGGCCTCGGCCGTCCGAGGCGTCGTCGGAGGAGGACCACATGTGGGGGAGCAAGGGTAAGAAAAAAAGCCCCATGGTTGACGAAGAAAACTTCACGTTCCTCGGACGTGGGGTGGACTTCAAGGGCGTCGTGAACTTTGAGGGCACCGTGCGCATCGACGGCCGCTTGGACGGGGAGATCCATACCAAGGGCACCCTGGTTGTCGGCGAGCACGCCGTGATCAAGGGCATTGTCACGACCGGCACGTTGATCAGCGGGGGAAGGATCAAGGCCAACATCACGGCGACGGAACGGATTCAGATCCTCAAGCCGGGCGTCCTGATCGGGGACATTCGCACCCCGTCCTTCACCATGGAAGAAGGCGCGCATTTCCACGGTCTCTGCGACATGGGCACCGAAGCCTGGGGCGCGGAGGAACGCCCCGACGGCGACAAGGTCCATGTCCTGGCCGCGCACCGCGACAAGGTCCGGCTCCAAGATTTGCCTTCGTGACACGACCCCGCCTCATCCTGTAGCATACGCTGTCGCTTACGAACGTCGGCTGGGGTCCCGCTCCATCGGCGGGACGCCGGTCCGTCGCACCCGACGACACTCATCCATAGGATCGTTCACCATGGCACGTCCGCGCGTCATACTCGGCATGAGCGGTGGGGTCGACAGTTCCGTCGCCGCCGCGCTGCTCGTCGAACAGGGCTACGACGTCCACGGCGTCACGCTCCAGGTTTGGGAGCAGGAGGACGAATCCGCCGCGGTCTCCAAGCGCTGGCAGGAACGCAGTTGCTGCAAAGTCGGGATCGCCCGGCACGTGGCGAAGCGCCTCGGGATTCCCCACGAGCTCATCGACACACGACAGACCTTCCGAACCGGGGTGATTGACGATTTTCTGTCGGGCTACCTGGCCGGCACGACGCCGAATCCCTGCGTGCGGTGCAACGAACGCGTGAAGCTCCGGTCGTTGATCGCGATCGCCGAAGAGCGCGGCGCCGAGTTCGTCGCCACCGGGCACTACGCCCGAATCGACCGCGGCGACGGCCGGTACAGCCTGGCGCGCGCGGCGGACGCCCGCAAGGACCAGAGTTATTTTCTGTACCGGCTCAAGCAGGCCTGGCTGCCGCGACTGCTCTTTCCGGTGGGCGGCCTGCTGAAGCCCGACGTGTGGGCCAGGGCCGAAGCCCTCGATCTGCCGCCCGACGAGGTGAAGGAAAGCCAGGAAATCTGCTTCGTGACGCAGGGCGATTACCGGACCTTCATCGAGGCCGAAGCGCCGGACGCGAAGCGGCCCGGCCGGTTCGTGCATACGGACGGCCGTGAACTCGGCCGGCACGACGGGATCGCCTTCTATACGCCCGGGCAGCGCCGCGGGCTCGGCGTCGCGACCGGACAGCGGCTCTACGTGCAGCGTGTGGAACCCGCATCGAACACGGTCGTCCTCGGCACCGACGAAAGCCTGCTCCAATCGGAGTGCACGATCGTCGACCTGAACCTGTTCGACGCGGCCCTGCTGGCCGGCCCGCGGGAGGCCGCCGTGAAGGTCCGCTACGCCTCACCCGCCTCGCCGGCCGCCCTCACGCCTGCGTCCGACGGCGCCGTCTCCGTGCGTTTTTCGTCCCCTCAACGGGCGCTGAGCCCGGGCCAATCCGCCGTGTTTTATGAAGGCGACCGCGTCCTTGGCGGCGGCATTATTCGGTAGGAATTCCGCGCCTCAGCCTCCTTGACACATGCTCTTTCTGGATGCTAGTGTGGCGCGTTTTTCGTGCCCACCGCACGAATTTTTCTCCTTGTTCATCGCGGAGTTTCGCATGATTCGACAGGTTTGTCCGTGATCAAGTCCTCCATCGCGCGCCGCTATGCCAAGGCCCTCTTTGAACTCTTGGACGGCAAGAGTGTCGAGCCGGCACGCAGCGCGCTCGCCGGCCTGGGACGGGCCGTCTCGACCTCCACGTCGTTGAAACACGTCCTGGCCTCGCCGGGCTTCGTCGCGGAGGAGAAGCTGGCCGTCCTGACCTCACTGGGGGGCAAGCTGCACGCGCCGCCCCTGATGAAGCACTTTCTCTCGCAACTGGTCCACAAGAACCGCATCGGCTTTCTCCCGGAGATCGCCACCGAGTTCGCCGCGCTCGCCGATCAATCCAAGGGCACCACGCAGGCCGCCGTGACCTCGGCCACCGCGCTCAACCAGACCGAACAGGAGCGGGTGAAAACCAAGCTGCGGGACCTGCTCAAGCGCGACGTGGAGATCACCTTCCAGACCGAGCCCGGGCTGCTCGGCGGGCTTCGGATTCGAATCGGCAGCACGCTCTACGACAGCAGCGTGCGCAGCCGGCTCAACACCATGCAGACGATTTTGACTAAGGAGTAGCCGATGCAGATCAAAGCGGATGAAATCAGTTCGATCATCAAGGACAAGATCAAGGGCTTCGAGAAGCGCGTCGATGTCAGTGAGACGGGCTCCATCATCTCCGTGGGCGACGGCATCGCGAAGGTCTACGGACTCGACGGCGCCATGGCCGGCGAGATGCTGGAATTTCCCGGCAATCTGTTCGGCATCGCCCTCAACCTCGAGGAGGACAACGTCGGCGCGGTGCTGATGGGCGACGACACCGGCATCAAGGAAGGCGACCCCGTCAAACGCACGGGCCGCATCGCGCAAATCCCCGTGGGGGAGGCTTTGACAGGACGCGTGATCAACGCGATCGGCGAGCCCATCGACGGCAAGGGGCCGATCAAGTCCACGCACACCTCCCGCATTGAAGTGGTCGCGCCGGGCGTCATCACCCGGCAGTCCGTCCGCGAGCCGCTCCAAACCGGCATCAAGGCCATCGACGCGATGATTCCCATCGGCCGCGGACAGCGCGAGCTGATCATCGGCGACCGGCAGACCGGCAAGACCGCCATCGCGGTCGACACGATCATCAACCAGAAGGGCCTCGGCGTCTTCTGCATCTACGTCGCGGTCGGCCAGAAACGCTCCACCGTGGCGCGCGTCGTCAAGACGCTCGAAGAGCACCATGCGATGGAGTACAGCATCATCGTCTCCGCCACGGCCAGCGACGCCGCGCCGTTGCAGTTCCTGGCCCCGTTCGCCGGCGCCGCGATCGGCGAATATTTCCGGGACAACGGGAAGCACGCCCTCATCATCTATGACGACCTGTCCAAGCACGCCGTGGCCTACCGCCAGCTCTCGCTCCTCCTGCGCCGGCCGCCGGGCCGCGAAGCCTACCCCGGGGACGTGTTCTACCTGCACTCCCGCCTGCTGGAGCGCGCGGCCAAGCTCAGCGACAAGCTGGGCGGCGGGAGCCTCACGGCCCTGCCGATCATCGAAACCCAGGCCGGCGACGTGTCGGCCTACATTCCCACGAACGTGATTTCGATCACCGACGGGCAGATTTATCTGGGCAGCGACCTGTTCTATTCGGGCATTCGTCCGGCGATCAACGTCGGCCTGTCGGTGTCCCGGGTCGGCGGCTCCGCCCAGATCAAAACGATGAAGCAGGTGGCCGGCACACTCCGCCTGGACCTCGCCCAGTACCGCGAGATGGCCGCCTTCGCGCAGTTCGGCAGCGAGCTCGACAAGGCCACGCAGGCCCAGCTGGCACGGGGCGTCCGCATGGTGGAGCTGCTCAAGCAGGGACAATACAAGCCGATGCCGGTGGCCGATCAGGTCATCTCGATTTATGCCGGCACGCAAGGATTCCTGGATGATGTGCCGGTGGACAAGGTCCGGCAGTTCGAGGAGGACCTGCTCCATTACGTCACCCAGCATCACCCGGATCTCCGCAAGGAAATCGCCACCATCAGCAAGATCGATGATGCCGTCGGGGCGAAGCTCAAGCAGATGATCGCGGCGTTCAAGCTCAAGATGGGCTACGGCGCAAAGCCGTAAGGACGTTTTCAGCAGGCGACTAAGACATGCCAAGTTTGCAATCCCTCCGCCGCAAGATCGCGGCGGTCAAGAATACGCAGAAAATCACCAAGGCCATGAAAATGGTGGCCGCGGCGAAGCTCAAGCGCGCGCAGGACCGGATCCTGTCCTCGCGCCCCTATGCCCACAAGATGCGCGAGGTGCTGGCCCACCTGAGCCGCCGCGTCAACCGCGCCGACCATCCGCTGCTGCAGAAGCGCGAGGGGAACAAGGTCGAAATTCTGGTCATCACCAGCGACCGCGGCCTCTGCGGCGCCTTCAACACCAACATTCTCCGGAAAGCCGTGGAAACCCTGCGCGAGCACGAGGGACGCGGCCACAAGGTCACCGTCAGCCTCGTGGGCCGCAAGAGCCGGGATTTTTTCCGGCGGCGCACCTGGACGATCCGGCAGCAATGGACGGAGGTGTTCGACAAGCTGAGCTTTGAGCACGCCCTTCTTATCGGCCAGGACCTGACCGGCCATTTCGTCACGGGCACGTTCGACGAACTCTACGTGATTTACAACGAGTTCAAATCGGCGATCCAGCAGCGCGTCATCGTGGAACGGCTCTTTCCCATCGAAGCCCTGGAGGACGACGGGACGGCCGCGTCCGTCCTGGGGGGCAGCTACGAATACGAGCCGGACGAGGAAACCGTGCTGGCGGAGCTGCTCCCGAAGCATTTCAACATCCAGACCTATCGCATTTTGCTGGAATCCTCGGCGGCGGAGCAGGGCGCGCGCATGGCCGCGATGGACGGCGCCACGCGCAACGCCGGCGAACTGATCAAGAAGGTGACGCTCTATTACAACAAGACCCGGCAAACCGCGATCACCAAGGAATTGATGGACATTGTCGGCGGCGCGGAAGCGCTGAAATAACGAAGGAGTCTGACGTGAGCACTACAGGCAAAGTTCTGCAGATCATCGGACCGGTCATCGACGCGGAGTTTCCCCCCGGCCAGCTGCCCAACATCTATAACGCGGTGCGCGTCGAGGAACCGGAGGACAAGAAATCCGGCCGGCCCGAGATCAGGCTGACCCTCGAGGTCGCGCAGCACCTGGGCGAGAATCGCGTGCGCGCCGTCGCCATGACCTCGACCGACGGCCTCGTCCGCGGGATGGCCGTCAAGGACACCGGCGCCCCGATTTCCGTGCCGGTGGGCCGCGAAACCCTGGGCCGCCTGATGAATGTGCTCGGCGAGCCGGTGGACGAGATGGGCCCGATCAAGTCCAAGAAGACCTATCCCATCCACCGTCCGGCGCCCAAGCTGGACGAGCAGGAAACCAAGACGGAGGTGCTGGAAACCGGCATCAAGGTCGTGGACCTGCTGGAGCCCTACTCGAAGGGGGGCAAGGTCGGCCTCTTCGGCGGCGCGGGCGTGGGGAAGACCGTCATCATCATGGAGCTGATCAACAACATCGCGCTTCACCACGGCGGGTTTTCCGTGTTTGCGGGCGTGGGCGAGCGGACCCGCGAAGGCAACGACCTCTGGCACGAAATGCGGGAGTCGAAGGTCATCGACCCCAAGGATTTCACCAAATCCAAGGCCTCGCTCGTGTACGGCCAGATGAACGAGCCGCCGGGCGCGCGCCTGCGCGTGGCGTTGACCGGGCTGGCCGTGGCGGAATATTTCCGCGACGAAGAAAATCAGGACGTGCTGCTCTTCATCGACAATATCTTCCGGTTCACGCAGGCGGGCTCCGAAGTGTCCGCCCTGTTGGGCCGCATGCCGTCGGCCGTCGGCTATCAGCCGACCCTCAGCACCGAGATGGGCGCCTTGCAGGAGCGCATCACCTCGACCAAGCGCGGCTCGATCACGTCGGTGCAGGCGATCTACGTGCCGGCGGACGACCTGACCGACCCGGCCCCGGCCACGGCCTTCGCGCACCTGGACGCCACGACCGTCCTGTCGCGCCAGCTGGCCGAGCTGGGCATCTATCCGGCCGTGGACCCGCTGGATTCCACCTCCCGAATTCTCGATCCACAGGTCGTGGGCGACGAGCATTACAAGGTGGCGCGCGGCGTGCAGTCCGTGCTGCAGCGCTACAAGGACCTGCAGGACATCATCGCCATTCTGGGCATGGACGAATTGTCCGAGGACGACAAGCTGGCGGTCGCCCGCGCCCGGAAGATTCAGCGGTTCCTGTCGCAACCGTTCCACGTCGCCGAGGCCTTTACCGGCTCGCCCGGCAAATACGTGAAACTCAAGGACACGGTCCGCAGCTTCAAGGAAATCATCGAAGGCAAGTACGACGACCTGCCCGAGCAGGCCTTCTACATGGTGGGCCCGATCGAAGAAGTGATCGCGAAGGCGGAAAAGCTGGGGGTGAAGCGGTAATGGCCGGAACACTCCTCCTGGAAGTCGTTACCCCGGAACACCTGCTGTTCAGCAAGCCGGTGGAGGAAGTGATCGCGCCCGGCACGGACGGGGAATTCGGCGTGCTGCCGGGCCACGCGGCATTCCTGACCACGCTCAAGATCGGGGAACTGCAATACAAGATCGACAATGTCTGGCACTACATGTCCGTCCTGTGGGGCTACGCCGAGGTGAATCAGACCAAGGTGACGATCCTGGCCGAGGTCGCCGAGAAGGCCGAGGACATTGACGTGGACCGCGCAGCCGAAAAGGTGGCCGAGGCCGAGGCGCGCCTGCAGACCGGCGGCCTGCCGTCGGACCTCAAGGAAGCGCAGATCAGCCTTGAGAAGGCCCGCCTCCGCAAGAAAATCGCCGAACGCGCGCGCCGCGCGCGCTAGATCACCCGGCCGGTTTCCCCAGCGGGATCGTGATGACGACCCCGCCCATCACGTCATCCAGCCGAAAATCGCGCTTGGGGCTCTTGGGATGTGCGTTGTGGCAGCCGACGCAGGCTTGCGACACGGCCCGGTCGGCGTACAGCGCCCGGAAGACCTGTTCCGTGCCGCTCGTGTCCGTCTCCGTGTACGGACGCTCCGGATGCGCGCGCACGTTCTCGAGTCCCTTCTTCTCAAACTCGCTGGCGGGCCCGTTCTGCGCATTGATGGGCCAGGCCCCGATCAGGCGATACTGCACCTTCGTCCCCGTCTTCATGGCCAGATCGGCGGTTTCCATCAGGAACTGAGCCGGCAGCGGCAGGGTGTGCTGGACACGCCAGTTCTCCGTGGCAGCCAGCCTGCCTTTCATCTGCAACCGCTCCACGACCTGGACGGTGTAGAACGTCCGATGGGCTTCAATGACCGCATGGACATAATCCGCCACCGTCTCGGGAGGAATGCCGACCACGGCCGGCTTCTGCTTTTCGCAGGCCGCGGCGCCCCAGCCGATCGCGACCACGACGGCCACCATTCCGATTCTCGTCCCCAGGCTTCTCCTCATGGCACAACCTCCTTTCAAAGGCCGGCCTCCGCGCAGAATGACATCTCATGGATACGCCCCATCATACTCTCGCTTGGAGCCTAATGCAGCATCCTCCACGGCGGCGATCGCCTTGCAATGGCGGAGAGGCTCCCCTACACTCAGGCCGGCACCGTTGACCGCCACGCACGTGATCACCGAATTCGTCATCACCGAGGGAGAAAAGCCGAAGCGGCTCGACGTCTTTCTCGCCAACCGCGAGCGCGACCTCTCACGTTCGGCCGTTCAGCGCCTGATCGAGAAGGGCCGCGTACACCTCAACGGCGAGCCGGCCCGGCCCAGCCAGAAGATCAAGCCCGGCGACCGGATCACGTTCGACGTCCCCAAGGCGGAACCGCTGGCGTTGAACGGCGAACCCATCCCGCTCGACATTCTGCACGAGGACGACGCGCTCTTGGTGCTCAACAAGCCGGCCGGGCTGGTGGTCCATCCGGCGCCCGGGCACTGGACCGGCACGCTGGTCAACGCCCTCCTCTATCATTTTGAAACATCCGGCGGAAGCGCCTCGACGATCGGCGGGAAGGAACGGCCCGGTCTGGTCCATCGATTGGACAAGGAAACGTCCGGCATCATGGTCATTGCCAAGACCGACCAGGCCCACCGCGCCCTGGCCGCGCAGTTCAAGCAACACACGATCACGCGCATGTACGAGGCCCTGGTCTGGGGCGTGCCGAAAAAAGGCCACGGCCTGATCGAGCTGGCGATCGGGCGGGACCGCAAGGAGCGGAAGAAGTTCTCCGCCCGCACGGCCCGGCCGAAGCCGTCGGTGACCGAATACAAGGTCGTCGAACGCTTCGGGAAGGTTGCGGCGCGCGTGGATTTGTTTCCCAGGACCGGCCGCACGCACCAACTGCGCGTCCATATGACCGCGCTCGGCCATCCCTTGCTCGGCGACCCCACGTACGGGGGCCGGAAGGTCCAGGCTTTCGAGGCGGTCGACATCCCGCGCGTCATGCTGCACGCGAAAACACTCGGATTTCACCATCCGGTCTCCGGCAAGCCTCTGGACTTCACCGCGCGGCTCCCGCCGGATATGGCGTCCGTGCTCGCCGCGCTGCGGGCGGCCGCCGGCCACGGAACTTGACCGCTTGACTCCCCCCATCCGGCGTTGTAATTGTCAATTAGCGCGAGGACGCACGTGGAACTGAGCCAGGCACTGGACATCATCGGAAATCTGATTGCATCGCTGAAGCAGTATGCGTCGAAACTGCCGGCCATGGTCCCGCTCGCGTCGGTGCCTGGCGGGATCAAGCCGACGCCGGAAGCGATCGAGGCGTATGAAGCCGCCGTCTCCCGGTTTCGTTCCCAGAGCGGAAGCTCCGCCTACAAGAAACTCCATGAACCGTTGATCGAATCGCTGGAAGCCTTCGAGGCAGGCAAGTTGCTGGGGTCCATTCAGCCGCTGCTGGCGATCCTCGATAATATGGAGATGATGAAACGGGACAAACAGCTGACGGTCAGCCCGGCGGATGAGGCGCGCATCAACGAGTATCGGAGCTCGCTGAACAAAATTCTTCCGGGAAATAAACCGGAATTGGAAGGTGCCGGACGGGGGATGTGAGCTAATGCCCCATTTTGGGGCCGGCCGCATTCGAGCCTTCACTCACCAGCTTCAGTCGCACGACCTCATGGCAGTGCGGACACGTCGTGCGGACGGTCTTCTCATCCACGACTTCCAGGTCTTCATCCTTGATCCACATCAACTTGAAACAGCGGGGACAGCTGCGAACCTTCGTCATAGTCGTTGATCCTCGTATACAATTAAGTCTTGCAACAACGGGGACTAACATAATATAAGATGGCTGTCGCTCTCAAGAGCATGATCACCTTCTCCGAACGCAAGGATTTCGACCCCGCCCTTCTCGTCAGGCTCTACGACTGCGCGTCCTGGGCCAAAGCCCGAACCGTCGATGACGTCAAGGACATGCTGACCCACACGGACCTGGCCATCTCCGCCTGGGACGGGACGAAACTGGTCGGATTCGGCCGGGTGCTGACCGATTATGTCTACCGCGCTTCCATCTGGGACGTCATCATAGACCCGGGCTACCAGGGCCAGGATATCGGCACGAAGATCATGGACCGGATTCTCCACCACCCGTTGCTCTCACGCGTGGAACTCTACTGGCTCTGCACCCGAGACAAGCAGGCCTTCTACGAGAAACTGGGCTTCAGTTCAAACGAGCAGACCGGCATGGTCTGGGATCGCAGCAAGCACACCCCGCCGAAGTAGCCCACATTATTCATGGACGCCTCTACTGCAGCCGCCGATACGCCGCTGCGACGAGCTTGGATGCAGGCTGTCCGCCTCGAAGCGGACGGGCTCGCCCTTCGCGACCTCGACGAACTGTTTCAAGTACGCCTCGGCCTCTCAGAGCTCCGCGCGCCCGTCTCGCGTGGCGTCTTAGCGGCTTCGTGACGAACCGTCATGAATACTGTGGGCAGCCGTGCTGGCAATCAGCCTCTCCGTGCCGTAAAATTTCCTCCGTTATGACGTTTCTACCGGACATTCAACGGTTGTGGTCGGTGGGGCTCGCCTTGCCAGTCCTGCTCCTCTGCTTCGCCGGCTCGGCTGGGGCAGCCGGAGAGGAGTGCCGGTCGAAGACCTACCGGGAGAAGATCCCCTGCTACAAACAGGTGCTGGAGCGCATCGTTCGAACGGAGGGGACGGAGCAGGCCCTCGACACGTTGCAACAGCTCTCCTCCGTGGACCCCGATGTGCGCCACTACTCGCATCCCTATACCCACCACATAGGGAAAGTTACATTCGCCCACTACACGGACGCGGCGACGGCGTTTGCCCATTGTAAAGACACGTTCTGGTCCGGCTGTTACCACGGCGTGCTGGAGGGATACGTCAGCCAGTTTCCCAACCTGGCCCCGGACGACATTGCTTCGGTCTGCGCGGGTGTCAAGGACCCCCAACGCCCCATCTTCATGAAGTTTCAGTGCGTGCACGGGCTGGGGCATGGCCTGACCATGCATTTTCACCATGACCTCTTCAAGGCGCTCACCTTTTGTGACGCCCTCCCCACGGCCTGGGATCAGGAATCCTGCTACGGCGGCGCCTTCATGGAAAACGTCATCTGGTTTCAGACCGGGCCCCACGAAGATCACGACGGCCATGCGGAGCATGCGGGACACGATACACGCGCGAAGCTGCTCGACCCCGGTAACCCGCACTATCCCTGCGACGCCGTCGACAAACGCTACCAGCGATCCTGCTACATGATGCAAACCTCCGCCATGTTGACCTTCAACGGATACGATTTTGCCGCCACGTTCAAGGAATGCGAAAAGGCGCCCGCCGATCTGGTGGAGACCTGTGTCCGGAGCCTGGGGCGTGACGTCAGCGGCTACACCCTGACTGACGCGGAGCGGGTGCGCACGCTCTGTCTGCTCGGTCCATCGCACCTGATCGGACAGTGTTTCCGGGGGGCCGTCAAAGACTTCGGCTACACGCACGCGAGCCCCCAGCGCAGCATCGGGCTGTGCCGGGTTGTGGACGGCCCGTACAAGGCCGACTGTTATTCAGCGGTGCAGGAATTTCTCGTCGCGTTCCACGCGGATCAGGCCAAACGGGACCAGGAGTGCAAATCGGCCGACGAGGCGTATCAATCCATCTGCCGGGGCGTACCCCACGCCCGCCGATAACCCGCACGCGCCGCTCAATGGCGGCCGGACACCACGGGCCTAAGTCGCAAACCGCTTGAGCCGTTTCGGGGAGAACAGCACCGAGAGGAAAAACACCACGGTCGCCAGCAGGACGATCGCCGGGCCGGACGGCAGGTCCCAGGCGGAAGAGAGCAGTACCCCGCCCGCCGCACTGAGGGTGCCGATGATGACCGAGAACGTCGTCATCTGCGCGAGGCTGTGGGTAAGCTGATAGGCCGTCGAGGCGGGAATCAAAATCATCGCAAACACCAGACTCGCCCCCACCGTCTTGAGCGACACCACCACGGTGATCGCTACCAGCGTCAATAAGAGATAGAAGATCCTCCGGGCCGGGACGCCGGAGGCCTCCGCCATCTCCTGATCGAACGCGATGAAATACAGCTCCTTGGAAAAGATCAGCAGCGCGCCCACGACGCACAACCCGAGCCCGGCGATGATGCCGAGTTCCTCGCTCGTCACGGAGAGGACGCTGCCGAACAGGTACCCATAGACTTCGGCGTTATAGGTCTTCATAAGCCCGAGGAACAGGATCGCCAGCGCCATCGTCGCCGTATAGAGAATGCCGATGGAGACATCGAGTTTCATCCGGCCCTGCTCTTCCATCAGCCCCGTGATCCACACGGTGGCCAGGCCGAAGGCGATCGCGACGGCCAGCGGCGGCCAGCCCATGAGATAGGCCAGGGCCACGCCGGCAAAGGCGGCATGGGCGGTGCCGGCTCCGACAAAGGCCAGGCCCCGCAGGACCACAAAGACCCCGATCGCCGAACAGACGGCCCCGACCAGCATCGCCGCCGCCAGCGACCGCTGCATGAAATCGTATGACAGCAGCTCTAGCATCAGTGGCGGTGGTGGTGGTAGTCCTCGACGATGATCAGGTCCTTCTCCGTGATCACCAGGTCCTTGCCGTAGACCTCCCGCAGAATCTCGGGTCGCAAGACCTCCTCCGGAGGTCCGGCCGCATAGAGCCGGGTCTTCAGCAACACCAGCCGGTCCACGCGCCCGCGGATCATGTTGATGTCGTGCGTCACCAGCAGCACGGTCAGGCCCATGTCGCGATGCAGCCGCTGCACCAGGTCCAGCACGCTGTACTGCGTCGTGATATCGATGCCGGTGGTCGGCTCGTCGAGCAGGAGGACTTGCGGCTGCTGCGCCAGGGCCCGCGCGATGAAGACCCGCTGCTGCTGGCCCCCCGAGAGATGCCCCAGGGCGGTCTTCCAGTGATCGTGCATGCTCACGCTCTCCAGCGCATGCATGGCGATGTCGCGATCCCGGGCCGACGGCCGCTTGAAGAGGCCCAGGGCCCCGTAGCGTCCCATCATCACCGTTTCAAGGACGGTGATCGGGAAATTACGGTCCAGCGACTCCTTTTGCGGCAGGTAGCCGATGCGGGCGCGGTGGTGGCAGTGCAGCTCCTCGCAGGCGCAGTCGAATATTTTCAGGCTGCCGGAGAACGGGGGCATGAGTCCGAGGATGGCGCGGCAGAGCGTCGTTTTGCCCGACCCATTCGGCCCGATGACGCCGATAAACTCGCCCTCCGAAATGTCCAGGGTGATGTCTTCAAGCGCCACCACGCCGGAAAACCCGAACGTGGCATGGGCAAATCTGATGATCGGGTTGCTCATACGTGTCCACGAGTCTGACCGCCTTCCCCTCGGCGCGCCGGCATGCCTACCATCCGACGGGACGGGGAGATGACGGTGCGACATTAGGACGCTTCCAGCGCTTTTGCAAGCGTGGTGACGTTATACCGAAGCATGTCCAGATAGGTGGCGGTGCCCGGCACGCCTCCCGGCATCGCCGTCAACACGACGACGCGGGCCGCGGTCTCCCGGGCCAGCATTTGCGGCAGCTTCTGGTTCAGTTGCGGCTCCGACACGATCACGCGGATCCGGCCCTCGCGAATCGTTTTGATCAGCGCCTGCATGTGGCGCGCCGAGGGCTCCGCGCCCGATTGGGTGACGATCTCCCCCGCGATCTCGAAGCCGAATCGCCCGGCGAAATAGGGCCAGGCCGGATGGTGGACGACGATCCGGCGGTCGGTGACGAGCCGTAACCGTTCCGCCAGCTCGGCTTCCAGCGCATCGATCTCGCGCACGTACCGGTCATGATTCGCGCGATACTCGTCCGCGTGCGCCGGATCGGACTTGGCGAACGCGGCGGCAATCTGCCCGACCATGACCTTGGCGTACTCCGGATCGAGCCAAATGTGGGGATTGCCGTCGTGTCCGTGCGGATCCGCTCCCGGGGCCGGACCGGACTGGCGGGCGATCTGTTCGGACGTGGTGACGACGAGCAGGCCAGGATTCCCGGCATTCCTGACCAGCGCGCCGACCCAGACCTCCAGTCCCATCCCGACCTGGATGAAGGCCCGGGCCTGACGGACCGCCACCAGGTCGCTCGGCCTCGGGGAATACGTGTGCTCGTTCTCCGTGCCGGACAGCAGCGAGACCACCCGCACGTGCGGCCCCCCGACCTGATCGGCGAAATCCTTCAGGACGGGAATGGTCACCACCACTGGAAGCGGTTCCGAAGCGTGAATGGGATCGGCAGAAGCGGCAAGGAAGGCGAGACACACGACCGCGAACACAACACTCCGGCCACGCATGCGCGGACGGTAGCACCCGGTTCATTTCAATGTCAAACCGGCCAGCCCTCGCTTGACCCTTCAGGGCAGTTCGGATAGCGTAGCCCGCACTCTGATTGGAGCACGGACCGCATGAGAGTCGTCGGCTTGATGTCAGGGACCTCGGGGGACGGCGTGGACGCCGTCCTCGCCGACATCCGCGGCTCCGGCCACAATCTCAAGGTCCGGCCCCTCGCGTTTGCCTCCACGGCCTATCCCCCGGACCTCCAGCAGCGCGTCCTCGCCGCATCCGTCCGCGGCACGGTCGCCGAGATCTGCCACTTGAACGTCGTCCTCGGCGAGTGGTTTGCCAAGGCCGCCCTGCGCGTCATCCAGCAGGCAGGATTCGAGCCTGGAAAGATCGATGTGATCGGGTCGCATGGGCAAACCATCCATCATCTTCCAGCCCCGGTGGAAGAACCG
>JBFGRH010000014.1:0-17957 GCA_041563795.1 Nitrospiraceae bacterium
CTCGCGGGATTCCTGGCGTTCACCGGCATCATGTCCTGGGTCGTGACCGCCATGCACCAGTACGGCAAAATGCCGCTGGTGGCGAGCTACCCGGTCATGTGGCTTTTGGCGGCCTACCTCGGGCTCTACGTGGGTTTGTACGCGATGGCCTTCGTGTGGGTGAAGAGGCGGATGCCCGTGGCCGCGTCGTTGACCGCCCCCTGCCTGTGGGTCACGCTCGAACTGGCTCGCACGCATGTCCTGTCGGGGCTCCCCTGGATGCTCCTGGGCTACTCGCAATACCAGTGGCTGCCGATCATCCAGGTTGCGGACATCACGGGCGTCTACGGCGTGTCCTTCCTGATCGTGCTCGTGAACGTGGGGCTCGCCGATCTTCTGCTCTGGGGCTGGCGCCGCTATCGGGAGGAAAGGCCCCCGGCCCTGCCATGGCCGGCGCCGGCTGCCGCCGTCCTCGCCCTGGCCACGGCGCTCGTCTACGGACAAATGGCCCTCTCCGAGGCATCCAGTCCCGATGCGCCGTCGCTCGCCGTCGGGCTCGTCCAGCCGAACATCGACCAGGCGCACAAATGGGACCAGGCCTACCGCCGGGAGACCCTCGACCGTTTTGCGGCCCTGACCGCGGAGGCGGCGAAAGGCGCGGACCTGCTCGTCTGGCCGGAAGCCGCCACGCCGTTCTTTTTTGAAGAAGAACCCCTCTACCGGCTGGAGGTGGCATCGCTCGTGCACCGGCACGGCGTGCCCTTGCTCTTTGGGAGTCCGGCCCTGCGACGGTATCCGGACGGCCGGCCGTACCTGTTAAACAGCGCCTACCTCCTCGGGCCGGATGGACGCATCGCCGGCCGGTACGATAAACGCCATCTCGTCCCGTTCGGCGAATACATCCCGCTCCATTCGTCCGTCCTCTTTTTTCTGGATAAGCTGGTGGAGGGCATCGGCGACTTCGAGGCCGGCAGGTCGGCGACCGTCTTCGCCCCCACCGTCAGGCCGGGGATTTCCCCGCCCAGGATCAGCGTGGTGATCTGCTACGAGGTGATTTTTCCCGACCTGGTCCGCGAGTTCGTCGCGGAGGGGGCCACCCTGATGGTGACGATCACCAACGACGCCTGGTTCGGCGCTTCCTCCGCGCCCTACCAACATTACGCGATGGTCGTGTTCCGAGCCGTCGAGAACCGGATCGCCTTTGCCCGCTCGGCGAACACCGGCATCTCCGGATTGATCGACCCCTCCGGCCGTATCCGCCTCGCCACGCCCATCTTCACGGAGCGGACGGTCACCGGACGCCTCCCGCTGCGGCGGACGCAGACCTTCTACACGAGCAACGGTGATGTATTTGCGTATGCTTGTGTTATAATCAGCGCGTTTATAGGCGTCCTGTCCGACTGGAGGAAATCCCATGCTCGATGAAGTGCGCGTGCGCGTCAAGGCGATCGGTGACCAGATCCGCGAGCTCCGGGGGCATCTTTGACTTCTCCCGCCTGACGTCGGAACTCCAGGACTTGGAGCGGCAGACCGCGCAACCCGATTTCTGGAACAACCAGCAGAACGCCGCCCGCGTGAACCGAAAAAAGTCGTCGCTTGAGCGCGAACTCCGCCGCTGGGCTGAGATCGAACGCCAGAACGGCGACCTGACGGCCCTGCTGCAGCTGGCGGAGGAAAGCGCGGATGCCGAGCTGTCCCGCGAGCTCGAGTCATCGCTCGCGCAATTCGAACAGTCCGTCGAACACCTGCGCATCGAACTGCTCCTGTCCGGGGAGCACGACAACAACAACGCCATCGTGGCCATCCATCCCGGCGCGGGTGGCACCGAATCTCAGGACTGGGCCCAGATGCTCATGCGGATGTACATCCGCTGGGCGGAACGCAAGGGCTATAAGGTCGCCTCGTTGGATCTTCAGATGGGCGATGTCGCCGGGATCAAGGGCGTGACGCTCTCCATCACGGGCCCCTACGGCTACGGCTATCTCAAGGCCGAGGCCGGCGTGCACCGCCTGGTTCGCATTTCGCCCTTCGATGCCAACAAGCGCCGGCACACCTCCTTCGCCTCCGTGTTCGTCTATCCGGAGCTCGAGGATGACGTGGAGGTCGCCATCGACGAGAAGGACCTCCGGATCGACACCTTCCGGTCGGGCGGCGCCGGCGGCCAGAACGTCAACAAGGTGGAAACGGCCATCCGCATCACGCATATCCCGACCAACACCGTCGCCCAATGCCAGAACGAGCGCTCACAACTGCAAAACCGCATGGGCGCCATGAAGATCCTGAAAGCCAAGCTGTTTGAGCAGGAGCAGCAGAAGAAACAGGAGAAGTTCAACGCGATCGTCGGCGAGAAAAAGGGCATCAGCTGGGGCAGCCAGATCCGCTCCTACGTCTTCCAGCCTTATCAAATGGTGAAGGATCTGCGAACCGGCGTCGAAGTCGGCCAGGTGGATGCGGTGATGGACGGCGCCATCGATCCGTTCATCGAAGCCTACCTGAAAATGCAGCTCAGCGGCCAGGGAAGCGCGCAGCCATCCGCCGTCAGCCAGGAGGACGAGGCATGATCTCGCCCATGCGGCTCACTGATAACTGACGACTGTCTACTCATCTATGGAAGACAACGACCAACGCCAACAGCGGCTCAAGAAGCTCGACCAGCTCAAAGCCATCGGTGTCGCCCCCTACGGGACCCGGTTCGAGGTGAAGGACCGGGCCGGCGACCTGGTCCACCGCCACGGCAAGAAGCCCAAGACCGTCCTCGAACAGGAACAGATCGCCTGCACGCTGGCCGGCCGGATCGTCGGATTGCGGCGGTTCGGCAAGGCCGCCTTTGCCGTGCTCCAGGACGGCGCGGACCGGCTGCAGGTCTATCTCAAGAAGGACAACCTCAGCGAGCAGGCCTACAAGGTTTGCGAGGAACTGGACCTGGGCGACTGGATCGGCGTGAGCGGCATCCTGTTCCGCACCAAGACCGACGAGTTCACGGTTGACGTGAAGCAACTGACGTTCCTCAGCAAGGCCCTTCGTCCCCTCCCGGAAAAATGGCACGGCCTGACCGACGTCGAGACCCGCTACCGTCAGCGTTACGTGGACCTCATCGCCAATCCCCAGGTGCATGCCATCTTCGCGATGCGCAGCCGCATCATCGCCGGCATCCGCGCCTTCCTGCTCGAAAAAGGATTCCTGGAAGTCGAGACGCCGATGATGCACCCGATCCCCGGCGGCGCCACCGCGCGCCCCTTCGTCACCCATCACAACGCGCTCGCGACGGACCTGTACTTGCGCGTGGCGCCGGAGCTCTACCTCAAGCGCCTGATCGTCGGCGGATTCCCGCGGGTCTTCGAGATCAACCGGAACTTCCGCAACGAAGGCATCTCGACGATCCACAATCCCGAATTCACGATGCTGGAATTCTACGTCGCCTATGCCGACTACACGGACCTGATCGCGCTCACGGAGGACCTGTTCGGCCGCCTGGCAACGGAGGTCCTCGGCAGCACGACGCTGGAGTACCAGGGCACGTCCATCAACCTCAAGGCGCCCTGGCGGCGCTGGTCCTGGCGGCAGGCCCTGCTCGAAGTGAATGCGCTCGACCCGGCCGCCGTGACCGATCGGAACGCGGCGGCGGCGGCCGCGAAGAAGCTGGGCCTCGAGGTCGAGAAGGACGCGTCTCTC
Organism: Nitrospiraceae bacterium; assembly: GCA_041563795.1. GTDB lineage: Bacteria > Nitrospirota > Nitrospiria > Nitrospirales > Nitrospiraceae > 2-02-FULL-62-14. The sequence continues at coordinate 3,652 of JBFGRH010000014.1, forward strand.
GTGGATGTCCTCAACGCCATTTTCGAGGAGACGGTGGAGCCGCAGCTCATCCAGCCGACCTTCATCACCGATTATCCGATCGAGCTGTCCCCGCTGGCCCGCCGCAAGGACACCGACCCGTCCCTGACCGACCGGTTCGAGCTGTATATCGCCGGCCGCGAGATCGCCAACGCCTTCTCGGAGTTGAACGATCCCCTGGACCAGCGCCAGCGGTTCGAGGGGCAGGTCGCCAGACGCGAGGCCGGGGACGTCGAGGCCCACCATCTGGACGAGGATTTTCTTCGCGCGCTGGAATATGCCATGCCGCCCACCGCCGGCGAGGGCATCGGCATCGACCGGCTGGTGATGCTGTTCACCGACCAGGCGTCCATCCGGGACGTCATTCTCTTCCCGCAACTTCGCCCCGAAAAATAGCCATGCCGAACTCCTACGAAATATTCATCGGCCTGCGGTACCTGCGCGCCAAGCGCCGCAACCGGACCATTTCGCTCAACACGGTCGTGTCCGTCACCGGCATCACGCTCGGCGTCGCCGCGCTCATCGGCACCCTGGGCATCATGACCGGGTTCAAGGAGGACCTGCAGGCCAAGATCCTCGGCACCACCTCGCATATCGTCATCCAGGACCGGACTCACGACAGCATCGCGGACTATGACACGCTGACGGCCAAGGTCGAGCAGACCCCACACGTCATCGCCGCCACCCCGTTCATCTATCGCCAGGTCATGCTCACGTCGCGCTCCGCCGTGCAGGGCGTCGTCGTACGGGGCATCGATCCCAAGCGGGAGATCCGCGTCACCGAACTGGGGAAGAACATCACCGCCGGACGCCTGGACGACCTCGCGTCGGACCCGGCGCCCGCGGCCGCGCCTCAGCCACCGCCCGCCGCGACCGGCAAGCCCGGGACGATCCCTCCCCCCTCGCCTCCCTCCGGAATCGTCCTCGGCAAGGAGCTGGCGCTGCGACTGGGGGTCACGGTGGGTGACACGCTGAACATCGTCTCACCGGTCGGATCGACCGGGTCGCTCAGCTCCGTCATGATGACCCCGAAGATACGGGCGGTCCGCGTGGTGGCGATTTTTCAATCCGGCATGTACGAATACGATTCGTCGCTCGCCTACCTCTCGCTCGCGGAGGCCCAGCGGTTCTTCAACATGGGCGACACGTCCACGGGCATCGAGGTCAAGGTGGACGATATTTTCCAGGCCGCGGACATCGCGCAGGCCATCGAGCAGTCGCTCGGCTTCCCCTACTGGGCGCGCGACTGGATGCAGCTTAACCGCAACCTCCTCTCGGCGCTGAAGCTCGAGAAGACGATGATGTTCCTGCTGCTGGTGCTCATCATCACCGTGGCCTCCTTCAACATCATCAGCACGCTGACGATGATCGTGACGGAAAAGCAGCGGGAGATCGCCATCCTCAAGGCCATGGGCGCGACCCGGCGCGCCATCATGCGCATCTTCATGCTCAACGGACTGATCATCGGCGTCTCGGGCACGGTGATCGGCATCCCCCTCGGCTACGCCTTCCTCTACCTGATCGAGAAGTACTGGACCTTCGACCAGACGGTCTACTACATCGCCCACATCCCGGTGCACGTCCAGGCGATTGATGTCCTGCTGGTGTCCTGTTCCGCCATTCTCATCAGCTTTGCCGCGACCGTCTACCCGTCGCTCCAGGCCGCGAAGCTCGACCCGGCGGCCGCGCTCCGGTATGAATAGCGAGACCATGATCAAGGTGGTGGACCTCAAGAAGTCGTTCCGGATGAACGGCTATACGCTCAACGTCCTGAACGGCATCACGCTGGACATCGCCCGCGGGGAAATGATCGCCATCGTCGGCGCCTCGGGCGCCGGCAAGAGCACCCTGCTGCACATGCTCGGCACGCTGGACCGCCCGACCAGCGGGAACGTGCTGTTCGACGGGCAGGACGTGTTCGAATTATCCGAGGATGCCCAGGCGGAGTTCCGCAACAAGCGGATCGGCTTCGTCTTTCAATTTCACCATCTGCTGCCCGAGTTCACGGCGCTCGAGAACACCTTCCTGCCGGCGCTGATCCAGAATCGTCCCGCGGACGAGGCGCAGCAGGAAGCCGCGCAGTTGCTGGCGGATGTGGGGCTGGAGGAGCGGCTCCACCATAAGCCGGGCGAGTTATCCGGCGGGGAGCAACAGCGGGTGGCGGTGGCGCGGGCGCTGATGCAGCGCCCCGATCTGGTGCTGGCCGATGAACCGACCGGGAACCTGGACACGCACACCGGCGATGCCTTGTTTGCGCTCTTGCGGAAGCTGAACCGGTCGCGCGGCACGACCTTCATCATCGTCACGCATAACGACAAGCTCTCCGCCCAGGCGGACCGGATCGTCCGGATGGAAGACGGCCGGATCGTCAGCCGGGAACCGGTCAGAAGCGGACCATGAGACTGACGTAGGGCCCGTGTTGCCGCCAGTCGGCCCGGTCGCCTGAGTCCGTATCCTTGGCGATGATGCGGTAGTAGCGGTACCCGACCGACGCGCCCAGCCATTCCCACGGAGACACGGTCAGCGCCGCCTGGCTGTCGATCATCTCGCCTTTGAAGCCGGGCACGCCGAGCTTGAAGACATTGAAGTCCCCGTGCAGCTTCAACCAGTCCACCGGCCAGACCTGGATGCCGCCGCCGATCGTCGGGATCGGAACCTTGATGCTCTCGGAGACCGTCCCCGTCACGTTCGAGCGCAACTTCGTCGCGATATCCAGGTAGTGGACTTGAAGATTCAGGTTCGATGAAAATTTGGAGAATTTCAGCCAGTCATATTGATACCCGCCGGCAATCTCCTTAAAACTTACTTCGCTATGCACGGATTGAGCCGCCGTGAACGTGTTGCCTCCGAACGTGATGGTTTGCGTCAACGTCTTGTCGCCGGCGTACTGCATATCGAGATAGGAGGCCCATATCCGGTGGTTTTTGGCAAAATGCAGCGTGGCCTTGGGCCAGACAAACTGCCGGCTGGTGTCCACGCCGAGCGTGTCGCCCAGGCTCAGGTTCGACCCGAGCACACTGGTCGATGAGCTCTGCACGGTGCCCCTGAGCGACGGCGCCCATCCGCGCACCTCGAGTTCGACCCAGGAATCTTCTCCCTTTGGGACCTGATTCCCGTCCGATTCCGCAGCGGACGCCACGGTCGGCCAGGCCATGCTCACCAGAACCAGCGCGACGACGACGCTTCTCAAGGTCTCGCGCATCGCTTCGATCATGTCCCCTCCTCCGGAAACACCATGCCCGGCCTGTTGCCCGTTCAGCTTAGCAGGCGATCGGCAACTGTCAAATAATCAGAGGGGTTCTGGCCGATAGAATGGACGGCTTCAGGAGGAGGGATGGGCGCGCTGGTAGATCTTTGATTGGACGAAGACCTCGAACAGGCCGGAATCCACCTTGCCCTGTTTCACTTCATCCTCCAGGATGGCCAGGGCCTTGGGCGTCGGGACCGCCGCCTTGTACGGCCGGTCGGAGGCCGTCAGCGCATCGTAGATATCACTGATCGTCATGATACGCGTCTGGACCGGAATCACGCTGCCGGGCACGTGCCTCGGATACCCGCTCCCGTCGAGCTTTTCATGGTGGCCGTAGGCGATCTCCGGGATGTTCTTGAGCGCCTTGGACCAGGGGATCGTCGACAGAAACCGGTAGGTGTGGGTCACGTGGCTCTCGATCTCCAGACGTTCTTCATTGGTCAGGCTGCCCTTCTTGACGGACAGCGTATAGGCCTCCTGTTGCGTCAGGTAGGGCTGCTCGCCCTTGTAGGAATCGAACGTCATCTTGGCGATGTCGGTGAGCCGTTCGAATCCCCCCTGGGCCAGGACCGTCGGCCGGTTGCAGGCCAGGAGAAACTCGAGGATCCCGTCCGTGTCCGCAATCTGCCCGGCCAGTTCCTCGTCGATCTGGGCGATGAGTTCCGCCGTGGCCGCCCGATCGCCGGACATCAGCAGGTCGACCTTCTTTCGCAGCGCCTTTGTTTCATACGTCCGCTTGATGAAGTCAAACCGGGCCTTGAGCTGGGCCAGGTCGCCCGGGTACAGCTTGTCCGCCTTGACCAGCACGTGCTCGCGGACGCCGACCTTGCCGAAATCGTGTAACACCGCGGCATACCGCATTTCCTTCATCTGGTCATAATTGAAGGTCAGGTCCTTGAACGGACCACTGTCGAGCCGATCCAGCACTTCCGCCAGGCCGCAGCACAGGGTCGCCACGCGGCCGCTGTGACCGCTCGTGGTCGGGTCCCGGCTCTCGATCGCCATCACGCTGGCGTTGATGAACCCTTCGAGGAGCCGGTTGATTTCCTCGTACAGGTTGGCATTGTCGATCGCGATGCCGACCTGGTTGGCCAGACTGACGAAGTCCTGCAGGTCGTCCTGCGTGAAGCCCCCGCCATCCTTCTTATTGATCGCCTGCAGCACGCCCAGCAGCCGGTCCTTGGCCTTCACCGGCACGCACACCATGTTGCGGGTTCGGAACCCGGTTTTCCTGTCTCCCTCGGGGTTGAAGCGGGGATCGCTGTAGCAATCGTTGATGATCTCGGGCTGCTGCGTCTTGGCCACGGATCCCGCGATGCCCTGGCCGAGCTTCAGGCGGATCTGGCGGATGCCCGCGCCCTTTTCGCCGAGCGCGACGTCGAAATACAGCTCCTGCGCCGCCTCGTCCATCAAGAGCAGGGAGCCGGTCTCGGCCTGCATCACGAAGGTGGCCGCCTCGATGGCCTTCTTCCTGATGTCCGCCGGATCCAGGCTGGAGTTCAACACGCCGCTGATTTCCTGCAGTTGCTGCAGCCGCCCGATCTTCCCGAAGTGCTCCCGGTACAGTCGCGTCTTTTCCAGCGCGAGCGCCACCTGGTGGGACAGGCAGGCGAACTCATCCACGTCCCACTTGCTGAACGGCCGGCCGCCACGCTTGTTGACCGCCTCCAGCACGCCGATCACTTTTCCCTGCGCCACGATCGGCACGGCGATCATGCTCTTGGTGACGTACCCCGTCCGCATGTCCACGTCATGGGCCACGCGCGGATCGTGCTGGGCATCGTTGAGCAGCAGCGGCTTGCCGCTTTGGGCCACCATGCCCGCGATACCCTGCCCCACTTTCAGCCGCACCTCTTTCAGCAGCTCGCCCTTTTCCCCGTCGGCCATCCTGAAAAAGAGCTCCCCGGTCGCGGCGTCCTTCAGCAGCAGCGCGCCGGCGTCGGCATGGACCAGGTCTACGGCCGTGGCGATGGCCTTCCGCAGCATGTCGATTTCATTCGCGGTGGAATTCAGCGTCCGGCTGACCTCCCCCATCTGCCGGATGCGTATGATCTTCTGCGCATACTTCTCGATCAGCCGCAAATGGTCGAGGGCCTCCGCCAGCCGCGACGCGCAGAAGTCGAGCAGGCCGGCGATCTTTTCGAGGCGCGGTTGATCCATCGGCAGGCCATGGACGACGAGCGCGCCTTCCACGGATCGCTTCCGCTTCAGGGGCGCCGCCAGGCAATCCGCCGTCGCCAGCGCGCGGCTCTCCCGCATGACGCGCGCGACCATCGGTTCGCACTGGCGGGCCGTCTCCTCGGCCGGGCGATCGCCGGACGTCGCCAGGATGCACATCTCCTTCGTCTGTTCGTCCTCGAAATAGACCGCGGCGTTGGCGGCGCCAGTCCGGTCCAGGAAGACCCGCAGACAGCCCGACACCATGGACTCCATGGAGCGTCCATTCTGAATCGCCACACTGATCGCTTCCGTCAATTGCTGCTGGGTTACCAGGAGATCGGCGAGGGACAGGCCGGGAGGGCCTGCCTCCGCATGGCGGGCCACGGGAATCCGCCGTCGGGACGGCTTCGCGCGGCGGGCCGTCGTGCGGGAGGACTTAGGGCGTTTGGATGAGGCCATGGTCGTTCCGAATTTCAGGCATGGGCGCGCTGAGGCAGGGCGGCCTTCAGCGCGCGCACGAAGCGCCCGACCTCCTCGGCCAGGCGGGCATCCTGCTGATGGTCGCCGATCCGGGTGACGATCGCGCTGCCGACAATCACGCCGTCCGCCGTGGCGCCCACCTTCGCGGCGTCGTCCGGCGTGGCCACGCCGAACCCGACGGCAACGGGAACGGTCGCAGACTTGCGAATGTGCTCGACATTCCTCTTCACTCCGTCGAGGTCCGTGAGCTTCGCGCCCGTGATGCCGGTCAGCGAGACGTAGTAGACAAAGCCGCGGGATCGCCGGGCGACCATGGCGCGCCGGTCCGGCGTGCTCGTCGGGGCGAGCAGGTAGATGATGCAGAGCCCCGCCTGGGACGCCTCCGTATCGAGCCCCCCGGCCTCCTCGGGCGGCATATCCGGCACGATGAGGCCGTCGACGCCGGCCCCGGTGGCCGCCCGGCAAAAGTCGGACAGGCCGAACGCGTGGATCGAATTGTAGTAGGCCATCAGCACCAGCGGAATCTGCGTTTTGGCCCGCAGCGAGGCGACCGTCGCGAGAATCTTCCTGAGCGAGGCCCCGCCGCGCAGCGCCCGCTCGGCGGCCTTCTGGATCACCGGTCCATCGGCAATCGGGTCGGAAAAGGGGACACCCAGCTCGACGATATCCGCGCCCGCCCGCTCCAGCTCCAGGACGAGTCGCTCGGTATCTGACAGCGACGGGTCTCCCGCCATGATGTAGGCGATCAGGGCCCGCTCGCCCCTGGCTTTGAGCTCGGCAAATCTCGCGTCGAGGCGGTTGCCCGTATGAGTTCCCAGGCTGCTCACAGTGTGACACCCTTGATGCGCGCGATCTGGTTCACATCCTTGTCGCCGCGTCCGGAGAGATTCACGATGATGACCTGTGACTTCTTCATGCGCGGCGCCAGCTTGACGACTTCGGCGATGGCATGGGCGCTCTCGAGCGCGGGCGCGATCCCCTCCTCACGCGCCAGCAGATCGAACGCCGACAGGGCCTCTTCATCCGTCGCGGCGGTGTACTGCACGCGTTGCAGGTCGTGGTAATAACTGTGCTCGGGTCCGATCGCGGCGTAATCGAGGCCGGCGGACACGGAATGGGTGAGGTTGATCTGCCCGTCGTCGTCCTGAAGGAGATAGGTCATCGTCCCGTGCAGGACACCGGGCCTGCCGCCGGCGAACCGCGCCGCATGCTTGCCGCTCTCGATTCCCAGCCCCGCCGCTTCGACGCCGGTCATCCTGACCTTGCGGTCCTTGATGAACGCGTGGAACAGGCCGATGGAGTTGCTGCCCCCGCCGACGCAGGCGACCAGGTGGTCCGGCAGCCTTTTCTCCGCGGACAGGATCTGCCTGCGGGCTTCCCGGCCGATCACGGACTGGAAATCCCGGATCATCATCGGGTAGGGATGCGCACCCAGCACGGAGCCGAGAATATAGTGGGTCGTGCGGACGTTCGTCGTCCAATCGCGCATGGCCTGGCTGATGGCATCCTTGAGCGTCCGGCTGCCGGCGTCCACGCCGGTCACCGTCGAGCCGAGCAACCGCATCCGGAAGACGTTCAACGCCTGGCGCTGCATGTCCTCCGTCCCCATGTAAATCTCGCTCTGGAGCCCGAACATCGCCGCGACGGTGGCGACCGCCACGCCATGCTGGCCCGCGCCGGTCTCGGCGATCACCCTTGGCTTGCCCATCCGCTTGGCAAGAAGCGCCTGGCCGATGGCGTTATTGATCTTGTGCGCGCCCGTGTGACAGAGGTCTTCGCGCTTGAGGTAAATCTTCGCGCCCCCCAGCTTCTTGGTGAGCCGGCCGGCGAAATAAAGCGGGGTGGGCCGGCCGACGTAGTGCTGCAGGTAGTTCTTGAATTCGGCTTGGAAGCGCCGGTCTTTCCGGACTTTGAGGTAGGCTTGTTCCAGTTCAAGCAGGGCCGGCATGAGTGTTTCCGGCACGTACCGGCCACCATACTGTCCGAAGCGACCGCGATGATCAGGAATGCTCGTCATAGTGTTCAGTGTACGGTTTGTAGTTCTCAGTCCCGGAATACGACGAACTGAAAACTGACAACTCCTCACCCGGCTCGTCGAGTATATCCCCCGACCTACCCCGACACAAGCTTCGCGGCATTGATGAACGCGCGCAGTTTGGCGTGATCTTTCCTGCCGGGACGCGACTCCACCCCGCTGCTGACATCGACCCCGTAGGGCTGCACTTTCCGGATCGCCTCGGCCACGTTTTCCGGCGTCAGGCCGCCGGCCAGGATGGCCGGCGTCGCCTTGGCCGCCTCCGCCGCCAGGTCCCAATCAGTCACCTGCCCCGTCCCGCCGTAGGACACGGTGGAGTAGGCATCGAGGACAACACCGCGCACCCGGAACCGTCCCTTGTACTCCGCGAGCGCCAGCAGCGAGCCCCGGTCTTTCAGCCGGATGGCCTTGAGCACCGGCCGGCCCAGGAGATCGCAATAGGCCGACGCCTCCTCGCCATGCAGCTGCGCGATGGCCAGACCGCAGTCATCCATCCAATCCCTGACGATCTTCACATCCTCGTTGACGAACACGCCCACCGGCAACACGAAGGGCGGAAGCTGCGCCACAATGCGCTTGACCACGTCCGCCGTGACCCGGCGCGGGCTCTGGTGGTGGAACACGAAGCCGATCGCATCCGCGCCAGCCTCCACCGCCGCCAGCGCATCCTCGATATTCGTGATCCCGCAGATTTTGATCCTAGGAAGCATTCCTCATCCCCCTCGAACGATTCCCTGGCCGTCCCTCATACTTGCGGCGCACCCGGTTGGCTAGGGCCAAACAGCTCTTTCATCTTTGCCCCCGTATCCGGGGCTTTAATCAACGATTCCCCCACCAGCATGGCATGGACGCCCGATTCAAGGAGTCGCGTCACGTCCTCCCGCTTGTGAATGCCGCTCTCGCTCACGACGACCTTCTCCGGTGGGATGCGCTTGGCCAGACGGAGCGTCACGCCCAGGTCAGTGGAGAAGGTTTTCAAATCACGGTTGTTGATTCCGATCAGCCGGGCCCCCGGCAGCCACTCCAGCACGAGGTCCAGCTCCTTCTCATGGTGCGTTTCGATCAGGGCATCCATCGCCAGTTCCTTCGCCAGCGCGAAGAAATCCATCAGCTGCCGCTTTTCCAGCGCCGCCACGATCAACAACACGCAATCGGCGCCGTAGGCCCGCGCCTCGTAAAACTGGACGTCGCTTACCATGAAGTCCTTCCGAAGCGCCGGCAGACCGGTCTTGTTCTTCACGGCCTGGAGGTCCTCGAGACTGCCTTGGAAAAATTCCGCGTCGGTCAGGACCGAGATCGCGGACGCGCCATGCTCCTTGTACTGTTCGGCGATCGCCGCCGGCTCGAACTTGTCCTTGAATTCCTCCCGCAGCAGGCCCAGGCTCGGCGAGGCCTTCTTGATTTCGGCGATCAGCGCCGGGCTTCCCGGTTTCCTTGTCGCCTCCAGCGTGAGGGCAAAGGGGAGGGTCCGCCCCTGATCGCGTATCTTCCCCTTGAGCTCGGCCAGGTAGCCGCGGCTCTGCTTGTGCCGGATTTCCGCCCGTTTATGCTCGATGATTCGATCCAGGATCATGCCGCGTGCTTCTGGTTGGTGAAGGCGATCAGTTTCTCGAGTTTTTCCATCGCCGCGCCGCTGTCGAGGCTCCTGTAGGCCAGCGCGCACCCTTCCTGCAAGGTCTTCGCCTTCCCCGCGGCCACAAAGGCCGGGGCGGCGTTCACGCAGACGACATCCCGCCTCGGACCGGTCCGGCCCTTGAGGATGTCCCGCGTGATCTGCGCGTTCTCCTCGGCGTTCCCTCCCGCCAGGTCCTTCATCTTCACCCGCTGCAGCCCAAAGTCGGCCGGCTCCACAAAATAGCTGGAGACCACGCCGGCCCTGCCTTCGGACACTCTGGTCCGGTCGGTCAGCGTGATTTCGTCCAACCCGTCAAGCCCGTGCACGACAAAACAATGCTGCGTGCCCAGATGGATCAGCACCTTCGCCATGATTTCAGTCAGGTTCCCGTCGTAGACGCCCAACACCTGAATCGACGCGCCGGCCGGGTTCGTCAGGGGGCCCAGGATGTTCAGCAGCGTCCGGACGCCCATTTCCTGCCGGGGCACGGCACAGTGTTTCATCGCCCCGTGGAAGAGCGGCGCGAAGAGAAACCCGATCCCGACCTCGTTCACGCAATCCTCGACCCGCTGCGTCGGCAGGTCGAGTTTCACGCCAAGCGCGGCGAGCACGTCGGCGCTGCCCGATTTGGACGACACGGAGCGGTTGCCGTGCTTCGCCACGGTGAGCCCGCCTCCCGCGACCACGAAGGCCGCCGTCGTGGAGATATTGAAGGTCTGGGCCCGGTCGCCCCCGGTGCCGCACGTGTCGATCACCATCGGGTCAGCCACGCGGATGCGGGTGGCCCTCGCGCGCATGGCGCGCGCGGAACCGGCGATTTCCTCGACCGTCTCCCCCTTGATCCGGAGCCCCATCAGGTAGGCGGCAATCTGGGCCGGAGTCGCCTGCCCGTCCATGATGGCGAGCATGGTTTCCTCGGCGTCCTTCTCCGAGAGACTGGTCCGGTCAGCCAGCTTGGCGATGGCGTCTTTGATCATAATGAGACACTACGAGCGAACAACGAGCCGCGAATAGCCAGATAATACTCCCTGAGATCTGCTTCCTTCCAGCAACCCGCGGTCGGCTATTCGCTACAGTTTCAGAAAGTTCCGGAGCAGATCCTTCCCGACGGAGGTGAGAATGGATTCCGGATGGAACTGCACCCCTTCGACGCCCAGCTTCTTGTGGCGAAGCCCCATGATCTCCCCCTCCGCCGTTTCCGCCGAGACCTCGAAGCACGCGGGCAGGGTTTCCCGCCTGACGATCAGCGAATGGTAGCGCGTCGCCTCGAACGGGTTCGGGAGGTCGCGGAAGATCGTCTTGCCGTCGTGGTGAATCATCGACGTCTTGCCGTGCATCAGCCGGTCGGCCCTGACCACCTCGCCCCCGAACGCCATCGCCAGCGATTGATGGCCCAGGCAGACGCCCAGAATCGGAATCTTGCCCGCCAATTCCTTGATCGTGTTCACGGAAATCCCCGCTTCCTTGGGTGTGCAGGGCCCCGGCGAGATCACGATCCGCTGTGGACGGAGCTGCTCGATCTCCTTGACGGCTATCTTGTCGTTGCGGTAGACGCGGATGTCCTCCCCCAGCTCGCCCAGATACTGGACGAGGTTGTAGGTGAAGGAATCGTAGTTGTCGATCATCAGCAGCATTTATCCCAACCCCTGCTCCGCCAGTTCGATGGCTTTCATCATGGCCCTGGCCTTGTTGCACGTCTCTTCATATTCCCGCTCCGGCACCGAATCGGCGACGATCCCGGCGCCGGCCTGGATATAGGCCTGGCGTCCCTTGATGACGATCGTCCGGATGTTGATGCAGGTATCCATGTTGCCGGAGAAACTGAAGTACCCCACCGCGCCGGCATAGGGGCCCCGCCTCGTCGGCTCCAGCTCCTCGATGATCTGCATGGCCCGGATCTTCGGCGCGCCGGACACGGTCCCGGCCGGGAAGCAGGCCGCCATGACATCATACACGGTCTGCGAGGTGTCGAGGTCGCCGACGACATCGGAGACGATGTGCATCACGTGCGAGTAGCGCTCCACGCGCATGAGCGTGTCCGCCCGGACCGACCCCTTGCGCGCCACCCGCCCGACGTCGTTCCGGCCCAGGTCCACCAGCATGACGTGCTCCGCCCGCTCCTTGGCGTCCGCGAGCAGGTCCTGTTCCAGCGCCAGGTCCTCCTCGTGCGTCTCGCCGCGCTTTCGGGTGCCCGCGATCGGACGCACGGACACGGTCCCGTCCTCGCACCGCACGAGAATCTCCGGCGAGGAGCCGACCAGCTCCACCCCGCCCACGCGCAGGTAGTACATGTACGGCGAGGGGTTGACGAGCCGCAAGGCCCGGTAGATCTGCAACGGTGTCGTCTGGATGTTCGCCTCCCACCGTTGGGACAGCACCACCTGAAAAATATCGCCGGCCTTGATGTACTCCTTGCTCCGCGTCACCATCTTCTCGAAATCGGCGCGGCTCAGGTTCGACGTGAAGGCCAGCGGCTTGCGGCGCCGCTTGGGCTTGTCCCGGCGCAGCGGCCGGCGCAGCCGCGCGATCATCATCTCGATGCGCGCCGCGGCGTCCGCGTAGGCCCGGCGCAGCTCGCGCTCTTTTCCCGACGGCACGTGGGCGTTGGCCACGACCTTGATAGTCTGGGCCACGTTGTCGAAGATCAACAGCGTATCCGTGATCAGGAACGCGAACTCCGGCAGGCCCAAGGCGTCCTTGCGGCGCGGGGGAATGTCTTCAAAATACCGCACCACGTCATAGCCGAGGTACCCGACGGCGCCGCCGACGAAACGCGGCAGCCCGGGGACTGTAACCGGCCGGTAGGCCGCGAGCAGCTCCCTGACCCGCGCCAGGGGGTTGTCTCCCATCGGCAGGCGCCGGACCTTCGAGCCTTTCGTGATGACGACCTCGCCGCGATCCTCGCGGATGACGACCGGCGACCCGCTGCCGAGGAACGAATACCGGGCCCAATTTTCCCCTCCCTCGATGCTTTCCAGCAGGTAGGCGGACGGGCCGTGATCGATCTTGGTGAAGGCCGACACGGGAGTTTCGTAATCGGCGAGAATCTCTTTGTACAGAGGAATCAGATTCCCCTGCGAGGCAAGGGTGCGGAACTCGTCAAAGCTGAGGGAATAGCCGGACAGCTGCATTACGTGTCCACATAGACTTGCAGGGCACCAACAAATTCGCTCGATGCTTTTGGGATACGGGTCTGCGCGCGATCGCAGAGCGCATCAACACGTCCTGCCACGCTTAGGGCGGCGAGATCACCAATTGCTGGCCCACCTCGATCACGTCGTTCTTCAGATTGTTCCAATCCCTGAGCTGCTGGACCGTAATGCTGTTTTGACGCGCGATCCGGTAGAGGGTTTCGCCGGCCTCGACGACATGCACCGACGATGGAGTCCCCGTCATGGCCGGCGGCGGCGCCGGGGCAAGCTCCCCCCCAGCCGGAGCGGGGACCGGAACCGGCGGCGCTTCCGTCATGGCCTTTTTCTTGGCCCTCCTCGCCTTGGGTTCACCCCGCATCTGCGTCCGCATGCTCTCGGCTTCGCGGGCGGCAGCGGCTTCCTCCTGGATGCTGGCCAACTGCTCGCGGACCGCCTGGATTTGCGCGGCCATCTCGCGGTTGCGCGATTCCAGCTCGCTTGCCTGCGCCTTGGTCTGCTTGAGCTCCGCATCCAGGTCGCCGGTGCGTTTTTCTTCCTGCGCCAGCAACCGCTGAAAATTCAGGCTCCTGGCCTTTTCCGCCTCGTACTTTTCCGCCATGACGCAGCCTGTCAGCGCCATGCCGCTCAAGCATATTGCCGTCAATCTGAGGATCGTGTCACGTGCCATAGCTCACCTGCTCCTTTGTCCAACTGCCCACGTAATGCCGCAAGGATAGAGCCCGGCGGCGCGAAAGTCAAAGAAAACACCAAATATAATGCCAGGATAGGGGGGCTCGCTGTTTGACCCCCTCTTCGGCCCTGTGCTACGGTTTGCCGCGCTGATTTTCCACCACGGATTCATGCATGGACAGACGCGACGCCCAGGCTCGTATCGACAGGCTCCGCGATGAAATCCGCCGGCATGATGTTCTCTATTATGTCAAAGACCGGCCGGAAATTTCAGACGCCGAGTATGACCGGCTCTTCCAAGAGCTGAGCGGGCTGGAGGCGGCCCATCCCGACCTCGTCACGGCCGACTCCCCGACCCAACGCGTCGGCGCACCACCCCTCGAGGAATTAACCAAGGTCCCGCACGAACGGCCGATGCTGAGCCTGGATTCCATCCTGGACCATGCGGATGTGCTGGCCTTCGACAAGCGGATGCAGAAGGAACTGGGGGAATCCCGGATCGGCTACACGGTGGAGCCGAAATTCGACGGGCTCTCGGTCGAGTTGGTGTACGAGCGGGGCTCCTTCGTCCGCGGCTCGACGCGCGGCGACGGCACCACGGGCGAGGATGTGACGGTCAATCTCAGGACACTCCGCTCCCTTCCCCTGCACTTGCGATCCGACGCCCATCCGCCCACCAGGCTCGTGGTCCGGGGCGAAGTCTACATGCGGCTGGACGATTTCCAGGCTCTCAACCGCCGCATCACGGAGCTCGGCGAGGACGCTTTCGCCAATCCCCGCAACGCCGCCTCCGGCTCGCTCCGTCAATTGGATTCGAAGATCACCGCCGAACGGCCGCTCGTCGTCACCTGCTACGAGATTACGGCGCAGTCGGGCCCCCTGCCCCAGACGCACTGGGAGGAACTGGAATCGCTGGTCCGCTGGGGC
>JBFGRH010000015.1:0-17880 GCA_041563795.1 Nitrospiraceae bacterium
CCCCCGCGTCGATGCGCAACCGATGGTAGCCCCACGGCACTGCCGCCGGGAGCGGGATGCGCCTGGTCACGTACCCGGCACCGCCCATGCGCTCGTGCCGGACCGACCGCAACTGACTGAGCGCGCCCGCCCATCGCTTCGTCTCCCCCGTTTCCAACCGAAGCTGGCAGGCAAACGATCCGCTGGCCTGGTAATCGGGAAGCCGCAGCTCGACATGCGCGGATTTCCCCTCCCAGGCCACGACGACCGGCTCGATGGGGGCCCCACGCTGCGCCTGCGTGTGGGCCTTGAGCGCGTCGGGAACATCGGCCAGGGTCTCGACCGGCGCCCCCATTGCGCGGACCAGCGCCAGCAGACCGGCGGGATCCGCCTGGCAGCGCCGGCGGTGGACATCGTAGTACGAGGTCTGGATGCCGTATTGGCGCGCGAGCCGGCTCAGTGGTGCGACATTCAACCCTGCCATAACCTCACCGCGGCGCCTCCAGGAGCCGGAGGATGCCTTGCATCGGAATCGCCACCCAGGCCGGACGGTTGTTCAATTCGTAATTCAATTCATACAGGGCCTTCTCCAGCACATAGGCCTCGAACAACAGGCGGGCATCGGTCTCCGACTGCGGCCAGAAACGCGAGCGCGCCGCGATGCCGAGGTAGGCGTTCAGAAACGCGACGCTCGACCAGTCGCTCCAGAACCGGGCCCAGGCTTCGCGGGACGGCGGCGGCAAACCCGACGCCACCCTGGCGCCGTCCTGCTTGCCTTCCAGGAACGCGAACGGCGCGTACTGGAACGACCGGATCATCCCCGCCACATCCAGGACGGCCGGGTGCTTCATCCGGCGTTCCGCGAGCGAACGGGCCGGCTCCCCCTCGAAGTCGATGATGATGAAATCCGACCCCGTGCAGAGCACCTGGCCCAGATGGTAATCCCCGTGACAGCGGATGCGCAGGCCCGGGGTGCCCAGCGACCGGAATGATTCGAAGGTCCGCGTGATCACCGGCTCCAACTCCAGCAGCCGGGCAGCCTCGGCCTGGCGCGCCGCGGGGACTGACGCCATGCGTTCCCGCAGGAGGGCGAGTGCCTGCCTGGTGAGTTGGACCATGGAACCGTAGCGGTCATCCTGGTAGGCGGCCGTCAGCGGTTCGGGCGCAAACGCCGGGTCGTCCGCCACCTGGCTGAGCGCCAGGTGCATCTCCGCGGTCCGTTGACCCAGGCGCTCGGCCGACTGCAGGTACAGCCCGATCAACTCGCGGGCTTGCTTGGGAGACTCTTCCCGGGCCAGCTGCAAGAGCGAGGTCTCCGTGCCCCGCGCAGGCGGCGGCATCCCTGCTTCCCCGATGCGCGTGAAAAAGCGATCGAGCGCCTCGAGACTGTGCCGCCAGGCGTCCCCCTCGTTGCGGACGAATCCCTGCAGCAGGGCCAGCGTGACCGGCTCCCCCGATCCCTTCGCGTACTCGAGCATCCCGGCCACGGGAGGAATGAAGGGGAAATTCGCCTTGGTCAGGGCCCGGCCGATCTCCAGCTCCGGGTTCACCCCGCTGCCCAGGCGCCGGTACAACTTGAGAATCATCCGGCCTCCGTATGCGACGGACGTATTGCTCTGCTCCGACTTCAGGACGCTGGAATCGAGACCGGCGTCGCCGCCCACCATCCTGGCATAGGCGACGGTGGAGGTCGCCCTCACCGTGCCTGCGGCGCCGTTGAAATTGACGCCCTGGCCCATGGCCTCCAGCAGCGACTGCGCCACGTCGGGATCCCAGAGCGCGTCGAACAGCAGCCCGGCGTCGTCCTGGGTGCGTTGCCGGATGCGAATCCCCGCCACGGCCGCGACGGGAAATTCGCGACGGACCTGTTCGGCGGCGGCACCGAAGGCCGCCGTGATCGGCAGCAGATAGGTCTCCTCCATCCCGTCGGCGTACGCGATGCGGAGAAAGAGCAGGATGGCGGTCTTCGACCGGGACGGGATCGGAATCGTCTCCGCAACCCCGACCGACCGGATCGTCTTCCCCTTGCCCCCGAACCACCGGCGTGTCGCGAGTACGCCGGGCAGGACGGACTCCAGCGCGGTTTTCCCCTCGCCTTCGCAGACCTGTTCCCACCGGTCCGGAACGGTCAGCAGCACCTCTGTCGGCATCACGGGTTGGCTCATGGGTTCACAAGTAGTAATCGAAGTCCTTTTCCGTGCGCGTGCGGCGCCGGACCCGGAAGATATGGGCCGGTGCGGCATGCGGGTTGAGCTGGATGTAATTGCGCGACCCCTGCCACATATAATGGGCATTCGTCAGCAGGTCGTGCACCTGGAACGGCTGGTCCGGCACGAGCCCCAGCGCATCCAGATCGAGATCGACCCATCCCGCATGGGTGTGGAACGGGCTGAGGTTCACGATGACCAGGATCACGTTCGCGGGGTCGTCGGTGCGCTTGCTGTAGCAGAGCAGGTGATCGTTATCCGTCGGATGGAAGCGCAGGCTCCAGTCGCTCTGGAGCGCGGGATTCTCCCGCCGGATCCGGTTCACGCGGCCGATGATTTCCTTCAGGCTGTCCGGCCGGTCGAGGTCCCACTGCCGGATCTCGTATTTTTCCGAATCCAGGTACTCCTCGCTGCCCGCTTCGCGCGGCCGTCCCTCGCACAGCTCGAACGCCGGCCCGTAGATGCCGTAGTTCGCCCCGAGCGTGGCCGCGAGCACCAGGCGCTGCATGAAGACCGGGCGGCCGCCATGCTGCAGGGTCTCGGTCAGGATGTCCGGCGTGTTCGGCCACAGATTGGGCCGGAAATATTCCCGCACGTCGGTCTTCGTCAGCTCGGTGAAATACTGGCGGAAGTCCTCCTTCGAGTAGCGCCAGGCAAAATAGGTGTAGGACTGGGAGAAGCCCAGCTTCGCGAGCCGGTACATGACTTTCGGCCGCGTAAAGGCCTCGGCCAGGAAGATGACGTCCGGATGGTCGCGCCGGACCTCCCCGATCATCCACTCCCAGAAGGCGAAGGGCTTGGTATGCGGGTTGTCCACCCGGAAAATGCGCACGCCCTGCTGCACCCAGTACAGTATGACACTCTTGAGCTCCTCCCAGAGATCCCGCCACTCGTCGTTCTCGAACTCCAGGGGGTAGATGTCCTGGTATTTCTTGGGCGGGTTCTCCGCGTACTGCACCGTGCCGTCCGGACGGATCCGGAACCATTGCCGGTGCTCCTTGACGTAGGGATGGTCGGGGGAACATTGGTAGGCCACGTCCAGTGCGAGCTCGATGCCCTGCTCCTTCGCCTTCGCCAGCAGGCGCCGGAAGTCCTCCAGGGTGCCCAGTTGCGGATGGATCGCCTTGTGACCGCCCTCCTGCGACCCGATGCCCCAGGGGCTCCCCGGATCCGAGGGCGTGGCCGTCGTCGCGTTGTTCTTGCCCTTGCGGTAGTTGAGCCCGATCGGATGGATGGGCGGCAGGTAGAGCACGTCGAACCCCATCGAGGCCACGTACGGCAGGCGGGCCTCGACGTCCTTGAACGTGCCGTGCTGCCCGGCTTTGGGGGCGCAGGAACGCGGGAACATCTCGTACCAGGCGCTGCAACGGGCCCGCACCGGATCGACGACGATCGTCAATTCCTTCCCGTAGGTGGTGGCATAGCGCCGGTCCGGATGGCTGTCCACCATCGCGGCCACCTCCGCGCTCAAGGCCAGGCGCACCCGGGCCGGCTGCGGGTCGGACGTGACGGCGAGGGCCTTCGCCCACCCTTTGAGGGTCTCGGCTTTCCCCCCGGACGCACGGGCGGCAGCCTCGTCGATCAGCTTGGCGCCCACCAGGAGGTCGACCGCGACATCCTGCTTCGCCTCCGTTTTTTTGGCCAGGTCGCGGCGCCACGTCTTGAAGTGGTTCACCCAGGCGATCAGGCCATAGTGATAGTGGCCGAGTTCGGTGACCTGGAACGAGCCGCGCCACCGGTCGTTCACGAGGAACTCCATCGGCACCTCCGTCCAGCTCTGCTCCCCGCGCCGGTAGCGCAGCACGGCGGAGAGTTCGTCATGCCCGTCGGTGAAAATATCGGCTTCAACCACGACTGTTTCGCCGACCGCCCGCTTGGCGGGGAACCGGCCGCCGTCGATTTCCGGTTTGACCCCCTCGATCACCGCCCTCTGTCTGCCTTCAAGTTCCTTCATCACTCCCGGGTTCTCCTTTCTGGTTCCTGGCCGCGCGTCGCGTCTCATCTCAAATGTGCGACACGTCGTCCTCGTCATCGTTGTCGCTGGCCTGTTTGTGGCGCATCCGCCGCTCGAGCAGGTCCCGGGCGACGTTTCGTCCGCCCAGTCCCAGCGCGATGGAGAGGGCCAGCACGATGCCGCCGAACGTGATGGAGAAGGCCGAGACCACGATTTCCTTGGCAATGCCCAGCTGGGTCAGCACCATCGCCCCCGTGAAAATCAGGATCGCCCACCGGATCATGTTGGCGATCAGGCGCGCCTCCTCGATCTGCGCGTTCACGGCGGCGATGAGCGCCGCGTCGGCGAAGAAATTCGCCAGGAGCAACCCGAGCAGCAGGAGCAGCGCGGCCGCCAGCACGTTGGGCAGGAATCCAATGATCGCGCTCATGAGGCTGGCCGTGGCCGGCAGGTCCATCGCATCGATGCCCGTGAAGGAAAACAGGATAAAGACAACCCAGAACGAGACCCGGCCGACGAGATAGGAGGCCGGCTGCGTCATGCCGGCCTTGGCCATGGCCGGCACCAGCCCGATGCGCTCGCAGAACTGGTCGAAGCGGATCCCCCTCAGGATGCGCACGAAGAGGAACCGGACCAGCCACGCGAAGACGAGCCCCAGTACCAGAAACGTCAGCAGGGCCAGGAATTTCGGAAAGAGCAGCAACACCCGTTTGGTCGTCTCCCGGAATGCATCCAACACCGCCTCTTGCCACAGTTCGCTCATTGGAACCTCCATCGGTCAATCAAGTAGGGCTTCATGCGCTCGAACGTCTGGCAGAGCGCTTCTATCGTCCGTTCAACCTCATCGGGCCCGCCGTCCCGCGTCTCGAGCACCAGGGAGGCGGTTCTCCCCAGGTACAGGGGAGTCAATGACTTGACCAGGTGCTCCTGGTGGAGCGCCTGCTCATGGTACGCGAGCGCGAAGTCGTAGACCGTCTGCACCCAGAGGGAGGCGGGAAACCGGAACTCCTCGTCCTCGACCAGTCCCAGGGGTAGAATCTTGGCGAGGGTTTCCGGGGGCAGCACGACCTTCCAGATCGGCAGCAGGTCCCGCAGGCCCTGCCGGAATCCCTTGAGCATCCGCTCGACGTGGATCGTGACCATTTCCGTTCCCGGTTCGTAGGGCGGCCCGTAGACGGCGGGCGGCTTCGATCCGGTCCGGCCTTCCCACCCGTCCTGGTAGGTTTCCATGAAATGGAAGACGGCCCCCACCGCCTGCCCCAGCACCTCCGACAGGTCCCCCACGCTCCGTCGTCCCTCGTAGACCTTGGGCCCCAGGCACACTTGGCAGACCTCGTGGCCCTCCGCGACCGCGAGGGTGGCCAGCGCGATGTCGACGCCGAAGCGGGCGTGGACGTCCTCCCAGAAACCCTTGGCGAGCGAGGCCTTCGCCAGCTTTCCCGACAAACCGCAGGCCCCGCTCTGGTACCGCAGGCGCGTGCCGTAGAGCGCGCGGCTCAGCGGGTAAATGATGCTGTTCGTCAGGCTCCCGTCGTACCGGGGCCGGCGGAAGAGCGGGCTGACGTAGTCCGCGTTCCTGTCCAGGACCGGCCGGAGCAGCAGGTCCATCCATCCGGGCTCCACGGACCGGAGATTGCCATCGACGATGACGCAGGCTTTCGAGTCCAATTCCACGGCGACGCCAAAGATCGTCTCGAACGCCTGGGTGCGGCCGGGCATGCCGGACTCTTCGATCGCCCGCGCGTCCAAGGCGCCGGGCTGCAGGGTCACCATCGCGTGGTGGACCGGCGAGCCGGGCGCGCCCTCCTCGACCACCTGGCGCACGAGATCGGGGGTCCCGTCGTGCGAGCCGGCATCCACGTTCACCAGGAGCGCGGTGGTCCCCGGACAGGTTTTGCCCAGGCCCGACAGCAGGCTGGTGACCACATGCTTCGCGGTCCCCGCGTCATTGCAGGTCGGGAGGCCGATGATGATGTCGACCGGCCCCGCACTCGTGAGCGGCTCGCGAACCTGTTCCCACTCCCCGCTGATCGTCATGGTCTGTCTTGCGCCTTTCTCATGGCTTGGAAAAGATTTTCATGAGCGTGAGGTAGTCGCTCAAATGGCGCGTGATCAGGAAATTCCGCCTGACATACTCCCGGGCCGCGCCCCCCATCTGATGAACCAATCCCGGGTTGTTCAATAGATGTCTGATCCGGAAGGCCGCGCCCTCGACGGAATGCACCGTATAACCGGTCACCTCGTCCGTGATCTGCACGGCGATCCCGCCGGCCACGCTGCCGATCACGGGCTTGCCCTTCCACATCGCCTCGGACACGGCGAGCCCGAACCCGTCCTTGATGGATTTCTGCAGCACGATCGTCGCCGCCCGCTGCAGGGCGTTGATTTCGAGGTCCGCTTCCGGTGGCAGCTGCAACACGTGGATGTCCGGATCCTGCCCGACCCTGGTGCGGACCTCCGCCAGCACCGCTTCGCCCTCCGGGTCGTGGGCGACGCCCGAACCGGCCAGCACCAGCCGGCAGGCATGGTGTTTCCGCGCCAGTCGAAACGCCTGGACCATCCCGACGGGATCCTTGAACCGGTCGTACCGCGCGACCTGCAGCAGGATCGGCTTGTCCCTGGGAATCTCCAGCCGGCTCAGCACCTGGTTCACCTCCGCACGCGCGAGCTCGCGGTTCTTGGCGCTGAGCGGATCGATCGACGGGTAGACCAGGAACTTGGAAATCGGCAGCCGCTGGGCAAACCCGGGAAGCGAAAAGATCGCCGCGTCGTAGCGCAGGACGAAGCGACGGAGAAAACTCCAGACGCGCCGCTGGGGCTGGGCCAGGTCCAGGTGACAGCGCCAGATCCAGGTGCCGCCCTGCCGCGCCTCCACCAACGCCGCGGGATGGTGGTCGTGGACCATCACCAGGTCCGCGTCGAGGTTGAGCGCCTTGGCATTGCGCTGGTTGATCTTCAGGTAGGCCTGCTGCATTTCCTCGGTCAACGGGTGGTCCTGCCCCTGCAGCGCCTGGGACAGCCGCTGGGTGACGTCGAAAAATTCCTGGTCGCCCGCCAGCACCTCCCACCGGGCCTCCACGCCGAGCGACTGCAGCATGGGCACGAGGCGCCGAAGGATCTCCGCGATGCCCCCGCCGTAGCGGACCGCGCTCACGTGGAGCAGGCTCCGCCCCTTGACCGTCTCGCTCAGGCGGTAGAGGAAATCGACCGTGCCTTTCGGCGCGATTTCCCGGTATTCATCCAACTCACGAGCCATATGACTGCTCCCTCCTGATGGTGACTGATGCCTTAGAGGACATGCCCTTCGATCCCGTACGCCGGTTGCACGTCGCCCGGCGCATGCAGCTTGAACCAGTAGCGTCCGTAGGGGCCGAGGCTCAGCATGTAGGGCCGGTCGCCGATCTGCGGGAACCGGGACTCGCCGAACAGCTCGACCGGGACGGAGCCCTTGAATTTGCCCAGATCCAGCTCGGCCGCCTGCGAGGAGTCGGCCAGGTTGTGGACCAGGAGCAGGGTTTCCCCCCCGTGCTGCCGGAGATGCGCCAGCACCTTCGCGTTCCGGTGGCGGACGAACTCGATGGAGCCCCGTCCCAGCGCGGGGTGCCGCTTCCGGAGGTAGATCAACCGCTTCATCCACTGCAGCAGCGAATGCGGGGAGTGCATCTGCGCCTCGACGTTCTTCAACTGATACCCGAAGACCGAATCGTTGATCATCGGCAGATAGAGCTTGGCCGGGTCGGCCTTCGAGAATCCCCCGTTGCGGTCCGAGGTCCACTGCATCGGCGTCCGCACCCCGTTGCGGTCCCCCAGGTGCACGTTGTCCCCCATCCCGATCTCATCGCCGTAATAAATGATGGGGCTGCCCGGCAGCGTGAAGACGAGGCTGTTGAGCTGCTCGATCTTGCGGCGGTCGTTGTCCAGCAGGGGGGCCAGCCGGCGGGCGATGCCGATGTTGCGCCGCATCTGCGGGTCGCGCGCGTAGGCGTAGTACATGTAGTCCCGCTCCTCGCCGGAGCACATCTCCAGGGTCAGCTCGTCATGATTCCGCAGGAACAGGCACCACTGGCACGAGGCCGGGATGGCCGGAGTGTGCGTGAACATGTCGATGATCGGGTGCGCGTCCTCGCTCCGGACGCCCATGAAGAGCCGGGGCATCAGGGGAAAATGAAAGGCCATGTGAAATTCGTCGCCGTCGCCGAAGTAGGGCCGCACGTCCGCGGGCCACTGATTGGCCTCCGCCAGCAGAATGCGTCCCCGGTACTTCTGGTCGATCTGTTTCCGGACCTGCTTCAGGTAGTCATGGGTTTCCGGCAGGTTCTCGCAGATCGTGCCCTCGCGCTCGAACAGGTAGGGCACGGCGTCGCAGCGGAACCCGTCCAGGCCCTGGTCCAGCCAGAAGGACATGCTCTCGAGCATCTCGGCGCGCAGCGCCGGGTTGTCATAATTGAGGTCGGGCTGGTGGCTGAAGAACCGGTGCCAGTAATAGGCCTTGGCGACCGGATCCCAGGTCCAGTTGGATTTCTCCGTGTCGATGAAAATGATCCGGGCCTTGTCGTATTTCCGGTCCGTCTCGCTCCAGACATAGTAGCCGCGCTTCGGGGAATCGGGCGAACTCCGGGCCTCCTGAAACCACTGGTGCTGGTCCGAGGTGTGGTTGAGCACGAAGTCGGTGATGACCCGGATGCCCCGGAGATGCGCGGCGGCGAGGAATTTCCGGAAATCTTCGATCGTGCCGTAATCCGGGAACACGCCGCGGTAGTCCGACACGTCATAGCCGTCGTCCCGCAGGGGCGATGGGTAGAACGGCAGCAGCCAGACGCAATCGACGCCCAGCCACTGGAGGTAATCCAGCTTGCCGATCAGGCCCTGGAAATCCCCGATGCCGTCATCGTTGCCGTCATAAAACGCCTTGACGTGCAACTCGTAGAAAACGGCGTCCTTGTACCACAGCGGATCTGTCGTCGGCACGGTCCCTCCTCCTTTGTTTAACCCGCCCGCCCGCTCGCCAGAAACTGGTCGGTGGCCGTGAGCAGCGCGGACCGGACCCGTTCCAGGCTGCCGAGGTACGGGTTGATTGTCCGCAGCTTGTCCGCCAGCTCCGGCAGGCCGAGGCTTTGCCGGATCCAGGCGCTGAAGTCGCTCTCCTCCCGCTTGAGGCGCTGGCGCGCCTCGAACATGTGAAAGTAAATGGCGCTCACCTCCACCTCGGACAGCGCGGCGAAAAACTCCTGCAGCGTCCAGACCTCCAGCCCGGTGGGCACCTCCAGGATGCGCGACTGGTTGAAATGGAACGGCGCGCCGAAGATCACGCGCGGCACGATCGGTGTCCTGGACAGGTGGTCGTCGATGATCGAGACCAGCTCCTCGCGCAGGGCCTCAAGGCCGCGGAACTCGAAGGGATCCACCACCGCCAGCCGTTCGCCGAGCACATGGTCGCGGACCTGCATGGCCACCCATTGGGCGAAGTCATTGGGATAGACCCGCTCCTGGTGGCTGTGCCGCAGGAAATAACTGTGCGTGTGGAAGTAGATGGAGTCGAGCGGCACTTCCTCGAGCAGCTCCACCAGCCGTTTTTCATTCTCCGCCTCTTTCCCCAGCAGCTCCCGCAACTCGCTGCACCCGATGAACCGAAATGGTTGGTCCGCTTTTTTCACTGTATCCCCCGCGCTCCTTCCGTGTTTGTCTATCGCCCCAGGGCCCGATCCAGGTTGTAGGCCGCGCTGATCAGCCCGATGTGGGTGAAGGCCTGGGGGAAATTGCCCAGATGCCTTCCCGTCAGCGACAGCTCCTCTCCGTAGAGGCCCAAATGATTCGCGTAGCTCAGCATCTTCTCGAACATCAGCCTGGCCTCCGCCAGCCTCCCCGCCCTGGTCAGGGCCTCCACCAGCCAGAACGTGCAGAGACTGAACGTCCCCTCCTCGCCGGGCAGGCCGTCCGGCGCCGCCGCCTTCGGCCGATACCGGTGCACCAGGCTGTCCGACACCAGGTCGGCCATGACCCGGTCCAGCGTGGAGGCCATCCTGGGGTCCGTCGGGGAGACGAAGAACACCAGCGGCATGATCAGCGTGCTGGCGTCCACCTCCGACCCGCCGTCCACCTGGACGAACGACTGGATGTCGCGGTTCCAACCGTGGGTCATGACGTGCGTGTAAATCTTGTCGCGCGTGGCGATCCACCGCGCCCGGTCGGCCGGAAACCCGCGCTTGTCCGCCAGCCGGATGCCGCGATCCAGCGCGACCCAGCACATCACCTTCGAGTAGACGAACGGCTGGGCGCCCCCGCGCACCTCCCAGATCCCGTCATCCGGCCGCTCCCAGTTGGCACAGACGTACTCCAACAGGCGGGCCAGGTTTCTCCAGAGATCGTAGCTGATGGGAGATCCGTACTTGTTGTAGAGGTAGGCGGCGTCCATCAAGGCGCCGTAGATGTCCAGCTGGACCTGCGAGGCCGCGGCGTTCCCGACCCGGACCGGGCGCGACGAGAGGTGCCCCTCCAAGTGCGGCAACTCCTCCTCCGGAATCTCGTGCCCCCCGTCGATCCGGTAGAGGGGTTGCAGCGAGCCATCCGCCTTCAACTCGTGGCACCGGGCATTGAGCCAGTCCATGAAGCGGCCCGCCTCCGAGGTAAAGCCGAGGCGAAGCAGGGCATAGATGGTGAACGCGGCATCCCGAACCCACGTGTAGCGATAGTCCCAATTCCGGACGCCCCCGACCTGTTCGGGCAGGCTGGTGGTGGGGGCCGCGACAATGGCGCCGGTGGGCGCGTAGGTCAGCAGCTTCAGCGTGAGCGCGGAGCGCTGCACCATCTCGCGCCACCGGCCTCCATAGCGACATTGCCCGACCCAGCGCCGCCAGAAGGCCACCGTGTCCTTCAGCGCCTCGGCGCCGCTCTGGGGGACCGTCATGAGGTCGTCCCCGCCCTCCTGCTCCAGGTATTCCAGGCAAAACGTCGTGCTCTCTCCTGCATTCAGCGTGAACTCCGCGGTGGCGGCACCGTCCAGGATGGTCAGCGGGATCTGGCTCACCAACCCGATGGTCATGCCTGGCGCATGGAACACGACGCCGTGCCGGCTCGCCTCCGCCTTGTGCCGGTCCCGCCCATAGTTGAAGGCCGGCGCGCATTCCAGCCGGAACCGGATCGTGCCCCTCGTCACCGACACCATGCGGATGATCTGATGTCGTTTGGCGCGCTCCTGCGGGGCGTCGCATTCCACCGGCATGAAGTCCGTCAGCTCCCCGACCCCGTGATCGTTCAGGAACCGCGTCAGCAGGACATTGGTCTCGGGCAGGTAGAGCTGGCGCTGGGTTCCCCCCTCGATCGGAGCGATTTTGAAGCGCCCCCCTTTTTTGTCATCCAGGAGGGCCGCGAAGAGGCTCGGCGAATCGAATCGGGGAAAACAGCACCAGTTGATCGACCCGTCGGTTCCGACGAGCGCGACCGTGTGCAGGTCGCCGATCATCCCGTGGGCCCCGATTCGACGGGGGTCCGTCGTCAGATCCATGCGTGCTCCTGTCTGCCCTGCGGGCAGCCGCTGTCTGGGACCGCCGTGCCTCCGGCCGGCGCGACGCGGATCTCACACACCATGAGCCTCGCGCCCATCAGACCACCCGCTCCAGCAAGGCCACGGGACAGTCGCGAAAGACGTCCGCCAGGGACAGGACGCGGGTCCCGCCCGCTTCCGCCGGCGTCAGGACGGCGCCGGTCAGGACGTTCCGGTAGCGGGTCCCGCGTTTCGCGGTCGGAACCGGCAACACGGTCCCGCGCCAGGCGTCGGCGCCCAGTGGAAATTTCCCGGAATCCTGCATCAGCCCGGCCACGAGACGCGGCACGATGGTCAGCACGGCCTGGTCCGGCCGGTCCGCCGGTCCGCGCGCGAAGGCGCAGACATGGTCCCTCCTCACGCCCTGGGCGTCCAGCGGCAGGTAGTCGCCGTCCTGAAACAGCGCCGCGTGGGTCCGGCGGAAATTCAGCGCCGTCATGGTCAGGTACAATTTAATCCGCCCGTCCTGGCACGAGGCCATCAGCGTGCGGACGAGCCAGCCCCGGCCGGCCGGGTCGGCGTTGGCGGTCACACGCTCGAGCTCCTTCACCATGGCGGCACGTGCCGCGAAGTCCACCGGCCTGCGATTGTCGGGGTCCACCAGGCTGAAGTCCCACAACTCGGTGCCCTGGTAGAAGTCCGGAATGCCGGGGGCCGTGATCTTGACGAGCACCTGCGCGAGCGAGTTGCACAGGCCGTAGCGGGCGATCCGGCCCTGGAACGGGAGAAAATCCTCCAGAAACTGGTTGGGGCCGCTGCGATCCAGGATGGCCTCCACGAAGCGCGCCATGGCCTGCTCGTAGGCCTGGTCGGGGTTCATCCAGCTCGAGTGCTGCTTGGCCTCCTTGAGCGCCTTGTTCATGTAGGCCTGGATCCGGTCGAGAAACGACCGGGACTCCGCCTCGTCCATCTCCGTGAGCGGCCAGGCGCCGATGAGGGTCTGGTACAGCAGGTATTCCTCGTTGCGTCCGGGGGCCGGCTGGCCGTCGAGCACCGTGACATGTTTCTTGTTGAGCCTGTGCCAGCGATGGACACGGGCCTTCCATTCCAACGGGATCTCCGACAGCACGTTGATCCGGGCCCGGACGTCCTCGCTGCGCTTCGTGTCATGCGTCGAGGTCGTCGAGAGGGCGTGGGGCCAGCGCGCGCGCCGTTCGCGCATGCGGGCATGGAACAGGGCGGGAGAGATGCCGAAGAGTTTGGGGTCGCCGCCGACCTCGTTCAAGGAGACCAGCCGGTTATAGATGTAGTTGGCCGTATCCTCGATCCCCTTGGCGGTGACCGGGCTCGTGGTCTGTTGAAACTTCATCGTAAAGCGGAGCAGGTCGCGGCGGTCCTGCCGGATCCGTTCGTCCCACTCCTTCAGCAGCATCGACCGCACATAATCGAACACCAGTCCGCTGACCGCCGGATTCCTCCGCTTGGCCCGCACGCAGGCCAGCCGGATGTAGGCGCGGTCCCGGTCCGACACCGGCTCCGGGCCGTCGGTGACATAGGTGCGGTACACGGGGAAACAGGCGATGATCTCGCGGATCGCGTCCGTCAGGCTGTTGAGCGTGAAATCCCGCGTGCGCCGGTCGCGCTCCGAGAGCAGGTTCAGCTGATGCCCGAGGACGTTGATCTCGCTCGCCATGGACACGTTCATGATCAGCTTCTTGGTCTCATAGATGAGATCGTCGTAGACGATCCGGCGTCCGATGAATCGCGCGTAAATATCGTCCATCGCCCGTTCGTACGCGCTTTGGACAAAGAGTCCGTTGAGCTGGTTCAAGAATTCGTAGCCGGTGGTGCCCGCGACGGGCCAGTCTTCCGGCAGCGGCTCGTCCGTGTCCAGGATCTTCTCGACGACCAGAAACAGGGGATGGCCGTCCCCACCCTGTCGGTTTGCCGGCCCGGCCAGTTCCTGTTCCGCCCATTCTTGAAGATGCCGCAGATAGCGGCCCGGGTCGTAGAGGCCGTCCACGTGGTCGATCCGAATGCCGCTGAGGGACCCTTCCTTCAGGAGCCGGAAGATCATGGCGTGGGACTCCGCCAGCACGGCCTCGTTTTCCATCCGGATGGCCGCCAACTCGTTGATGTCGAAGAACCGGCGGTAGTTGATCTCCTCCGACGCCACGCGCCAGTAGGCCAGGCGGTAGGGCTGGTCGTCGAGCAGGTCGTCGAGCAGGTCAAAACTTCCCGGCTCGCCCCTCGTCCCGTTGAACAGCCGGACATTGTCCGCGATGAACTTTTCGACCGCCGGGTTGTCCTTCACCAGGGCCGCCAGCCGCTGTCCGGCGATCTCCTTTTCTCGATACCGTTCGCTCACCCGGTCCGGTGTCACCTCCGTGCGGGCCGGCAGGTGCCGGAGCGCCGTCACGATGCTCTGCACCTCGCGCACGTGCGGCGCGTCCGCGCCGTCCCTCGCGATGAGGTCGTCCAGACGGTGCGTGAGGATGGCGATCCACGATTTCGGCGCCACCGGCAGCGTATGGTCGTAGTACCGGAACCGGAACCCGCCGTCGGCGTAGGTCAGCGCGATTTCCTGGTTTTCCAGCACGGTCCCGTACAGATCCCCGAGGATCGGCAGGAGAACCTTGCCCTCGAGCTCGCGCTTGACCGGGCTCCAGTCGATATCGAAGAGGTCCGCGTAGCGCGAACTCGGGCCGTTCTCGAGCACGTCCTGCCACCACCGGTTGGCCGATTGCCCGATGCCCATGTGATTGGGCACGACGTCGAGCACGTGCCCCATGTCGTGCCGGCGCAGGACCTGCACAAATTCCCGGAACGCCTCCTCCGTGCCGATCTCGGGATTGAGGACCGTCGGATCCACGATGTCATACCCGTGCAGGCTGCCCGGCACGGCCTTCAGGTAGGATGAGGCGTAGCAATGCGTGACGCCGAGGCCGTTCAAATACGGCACGATCTCCGTCGCCTCCGCGAACGTGAATGACCGGTTGAACTGCAGCCGGTAGGTGGCCGCCGGCAGACGTGTTCCGGCCGCGGCGATGTTGGGTGTCGTGGGGCTCATTTGAAATGGGCGATCTTGTCGTAATCGTGCCGCCCGCGGGGGAGCACGACGAGTCCGGATTTGGTGACGTGATACTTCTTGCGGTCCTTTTCGGCGTCAAATCCGATTTCCGCGCCCCCCGCAATCACGTTGAACCGGTCCGCCACCACGCGGCGGATCCGCGCCTTCGAGCCGATGACCGCCCCGTCCATGATCACGGACTCTTCGATCTCGGCCCCGTGCTCGATCACGACGTGGCGGCCGATCACCGAGCGGCGGATCTTCGCGTCGATCACCTGCGTGCCCTGCCCGACCATCGCCTCATCCATGTCGGATCGAACGAGGCTGGTCAGGGGCCCGTCGTACTTGTCGGTCAGGATCGGCCACTCGCTGTTGCGGAGGTCGAAGATCGGGGTCTCGCCGAGCAGGTCCATGTGCGCCTGCCAGTAGGCCTCCAGCGTGCCGACATCCCGCCAGTACCCGCGCTCCTCGTAGGGCTTGATCCCGGGAACCCGATTGTCGAGGAAATTGTAGGCCATCACGCGCCGGCTCCGCAGGAGGCTCGGGATGACGTGCCGTCCGAAATCATGGGAGCCCGGCTTGTCGTTGTTGCGCTCAAGGGCCTCCAGCAACACGTCGGTGCTGAAGATGTAGTTGCCCATCGACGAAAACGCCTTCTCCCGGTCCGTCGGCATCGGCTTCGGGTGCTTCGGTTTTTCTTCGAAGCCGATGATCCGTTCCTCCTGCTGCCCCCGCCCGACTTCGATGATGCCGAACCCGTGCGCGGCATGCACCGGCACCGGCAGGGCCGCCACGGTCACGTCGGCCTTGCGGTTCAGATGAAACCGGATCATTTCGCCGATGTCCATCCGGTAGACGTGATCGGCCCCGAAGACCGCGACGAGGTCTGGCGCGAAGTCCCGGATCAGGTTCAGGTTCTGGTACACCGCGTCCGCGGTGCCTTCATACCAGCCGCCCCTCGCCTTCATCTGCGGGGGCACGACGGTGATGAAATTCTGCTTGATCAGCCCGCCCACGCGCCAAGCCCGCCGCAGGTGCTCGATCAGCGATTGCGACCGGTACTGGACGAGCACGTACATCGACAGCATTTCGGAGTTGAGAAAATTGCTCAGCACGAAATCAACGATGCGATACTTCCCGGCGAACGGCACGGCGGGCTTGCTGCGAAGTTCCGTCAGGGGGACCAGCCGCTCCCCCTTGCCGCCGGCCATGATCATGGCCAGTACGCGTGGCTGTCGTCGTCGTTCCACCATTCGTTCGTCGTCCTCCTTATAGAACGGCCTGAATGCTTCGCTCGATCTGGTCCTGGATCTCCTGGCGCCGGCGCTTGGAATCCCCCGGCCCATCGAAGAGCAGATGGTACGTCAGGAGCCCGGATGTGAAGGCCGCGACCGCGGTCGCGAGCCCGCGCGCGGACCCGGCCTTTCCGTTCATGGTCGGGCGGAGCACCTTGGCCAGTTGGTCAAGATGGTGCTCGTACACCTCTCGAAGACCCTTCGCCGACTCGGTCTTCAATTGGAGCAGGCCGCGCACCTGGTGGAAGAGCAGGAGATGTTCCGGATGCTCGTAGAAGAACGTCAGCCTGGCCCTGACCACCCCGCTGATCAGGGCCTTGGGGTCCGGACCGGCGTGCTCCACGGCGACGCGGGTCAACTCCAGGAGGTCGTCCAATCCTTGCTGTAAGAGTTCCTGCAGCAAGGCTTCCTTGGTCTCGAAGTACTGGTAGAAGGTCCCCTTGCCGACGTCGGCCCGGTCCGTGATGTCCTCGATCTTCGTCCAGTAAATGCCCTTCTCGAAAAACAACGCCAGCGCGACTTCGAGCAGTTGTCTGCGCGTCCGCTCTTTTTTGCGTTCGACACGAGAGGGAGCCGCCGGTGCTTCCCGCATGTTGCTCCTTATCCCACTCGGCTTCGGCTACGCCATGAGGGCCACGTCACGCCACCTCCTGGCCGACCGCAGCGGCTCGCACGCCGGCATGTTGCGATGCTTCCCGATCACGGGATCGACAATTTCTCCGCAGTTCAGGCACCGCCATCCTTGAAAGTCGAGGCTGCCCGAGTCATCCTGCAAATCGAGAAAATTGTCCCTGATCATCCGTCCTTTACATCGCTGACATCGCATAGCGTCCCTCCTCCTGCTTTTTGGTTGGGTTGATGAAGGCTGGCGCGCGCTGGTTACTCGTTACTCCGTAACCAGGCGAATGGAGTTGAACGTTCCGTAGTCGTTGGGGGCCCGCTCGTTATTCAGGGGATCCTCCACCCAGCGGTCTCCGTCCACCACAAAGCGGTAGTGGTAGGTGCCCGGCTCCAGTTTGATCGAGACTGTCCATCGCCCTCCGGGAAGCCGCGCGAGCGGCCGATTCCCCGCGTCCCATTGGTTGAAGTCGCCCGCGAGCGCCACCGTCCTGGCCGCGGGGTCAACGTATTCGAAGACCACCGGCGCGGGCCCCGACTCCGGTCTCACACGCCGCACCGGCGGCCGCTTGCCGGGAAGCTTCTTTCCCACTAGGCCGACTTGGCCTGCGACATGGCGGACCGCTCGGCGGCGAGCCAGACGCGGCGCCCTTTTTGCGGGAACCAACTGCGTCCCAGCCGGCCGGCGATCTGCGTGACCCGCTTCACGATTCCCTTGCGGTGCACCACCCGCTTCATGAGTGTCGTCCCACGACGCGCCGGGGCTCGAAGCCCTGATCCGCCAGTTTCTTGGCTTCTTCGACCGCCTGCTTCGCCGCCAACTTCACGTCCTCGACCAGTTCCCCGGCCTTTTCTGTCGCATCCGTGGCCAGGTTTTGCAGCTGACGACGGGTCCGCGCGCCCGATTGCGGGGCGTACAGGAGGCCGACACCGGCACCGATTAGCGCTCCGAGCGTGAACATCGCACTTCCCACCAAAAATGTTCTTCCTTCGTTCGTCATGATTTGATCTCCCTTCACAGTTATTTTGTTTATGACCAATAAGACTAATCTGACGATTAATTCAATATTGACTCATGAGTCATTCTAGAGATTTGTCAGACCTGTGTCAATGGTTTTTTTCGGCTTTTTGCGAAAAATGTCACCATCCCTGTGCGCCCCGGTCCCCTTCAGCGGAGGCCATGGTGTCGGGGCAGGATTGCCTCTGCAGTCCTGCTCAGAATGGACGGTCCGGACCGACAAGGCAGAGCTCCGCCTCGAATGGATTGCCCCGTTGCG
>JBFGRH010000016.1:0-17834 GCA_041563795.1 Nitrospiraceae bacterium
GCCAATGGGCCAAGGGCGCGGCGTTTTTCGCTGCCGTCTCGGTCGCAGATGTCAGCGCCGGGGTCTCACAAAGCCTGATCGAATTCCTGCTCACCCGCGTTCCTCCCACTGACACCACACAGTTTCTCATCGGCTCGACGGTCATGCTGGCTCTCGCCGCCTGGAGCATCCTCGACGCCGTCCGCACAGCGAAGCGCGCCCAGTAGCCGACTCCCCGCGCACGAGCGAAAGCCGCCGGCTTGTCCGCCCATTCCCCTATTGCACTGTGTGCCGCACAGCGCCTAAAATGAGATGTTTCTGTCGATCCCCCCTCTTTCTTGAAAGTGAGCACGGTTCATGGGCGGGCATAGTCACTGGGCAACCATCAAACGACACAAGTCCGCGCAGGACGCCAAGCGCGGCAAGATTTTCACGCGCATCATCCGCGAGTTGACCATTGCCGCGCGGGCCGGCGGCGACCCGAACGGCAACCCCCGCCTCCGCTTGGCGATCGCCAAGGCCAAGGAAGCGAATATGCCGGGCGACACGCTCAAAAAAGCGATCCAGCGTGGGACGGGAGAATTGCCCGGCGTCACGTACGAAGAGTTCGCCCTCGAAGGCTACGGCCCCGGCGGGACGGCCCTGCTGCTCGAGATCACCTCCGACAACCGGAATCGCACGGTCGCCGAGATCCGGAATCTGCTGACGAAGGGCGCGGGAAACATGGCGGAAGCCGGCGCGGTCGCCTGGCAATTCAACAAGAAGGGCGTCCTCACCGTCGAGCGAGACAAGGCGGAGGAGGATCACCTGCTGTCGCTGGCCCTGGAGGCGGGCGCCGAGGATGTGAAGTCCGGCGAGAAGGCCTTCGAGATCATCACCTCGCCGCAGGACTTTGAAGCCGTGAAAAAAGCGCTCGCCGACGCCAAGATCGAGACCTCGCTGGCAGAAATCTCGTACGTCGCCCAGAACACGATCAAACTGGAAGAGAAGGACGCCGAGCAGATGCTCAAGCTCATGGAAACGCTGGACGAGCACGACGACGTCCAGAAGGTCAATGCGAATTTCGACATTTCAGACGAGGTGATGGAGAAGGTTGCCGCAGCCGCGGGTTGACGCTACGACATGATTGCCGCCCTCACAGGCCGGCTGGCTCTGAAAGCCCCCTCCCACGTCACGCTCGACGTCCAGGGCGTCGGGTACGAAGTCTTCATTCCCCTCAGCACCTTCTACGCGCTCCCCGACCTCAACGAGTCCGCCTCGCTCAGTGTCTACACGCATCTGCGCGAGGATGCGATCCAACTCTATGGCTTTGTCACCGTCCTCGAAAAGGACTCCTTCATCCTGCTGACCGGCGTCAGCGGCATCGGGCCGAAACTGGCCTTGAGCGTCCTGTCCGCGCTCAGCGTGCCCGATCTCCTCTCGGCGATCCAGGCCGGCGATGTGGACAAACTCTCCTCGGTGCCCGGCATCGGAAAGAAAACCGCCGCGCGCATCGCACTCGAGCTCAAGGACAAGGTCGAGCGCCTGCGCGTGACGCCCGGGCCGGTGCCCCAAGTCGCGAGCGGCCTCCCAAGCCGCCTCCAGGACGACGCCTTGTCGGCCCTGGTCAACCTGGGTTATAAGGCCGCGGACGTGAAAGACGCGATCACACGGGTGGCGGGGGCGAGACCGGAGGCCCTGCCGCTGAAGGAATTGATCCGCGAGGTCTTGAAGGATCTGGCACGGGGGTAATATGAGCAAGACCATGCCCAGCAAGTTCCTCTCGATCCCGCTCGCCACCAGTGTGCTGCTGATTGGACTATGCCTGCTCCGGCCGCAAGCGGTGTTCTCGCAAGGCACGGATGGACCCCAGTACCCGGGTACACTCGTGCCGCATGAAACCATAATCGAGGGCAAGGATAAGCAGAGAGAAGAACCCGCGATCCCCATGCTGACCTGCGGCAAGTGCCCGGAGGGCTACGTCAAGACTGCGGTCGCCGCAACCGAATCCGGAACCGCGCCAGGATCAACCTTCAATGCAACTGCTGAGCTCTGCAAAGGGGAATTGAAGAGCGAGGATACGACCCTCGTGGAATGCAAGCCCATCGGGTTCCAAAATCAGATGCCGGTGTGCGGCACCTGCCCGGAAGGATACCGGGAGGTCGGGCGAACGTTTCTCCCCGCCCTCTGTGGAAACGAGGACGGCGGCCTGAGGACCCAGTGTCAGGTTCCGAACATGCAGGGCGGCATGCCGGATCCCACCCAGGGCGGCCTCAAATGCCCGCCGGACTGCGTCGGCAATCTGCCGACGCCGGGCCAGGGCACCCTGCCGCCGCCGCCGAAAATCCCGTCCATCGAAATCAGGAAAATCACACCGGAGGAGTCTCAATGACATTGATCACGCATGTGCTCACGCAACCCGCAAGGGAGGAACATGAAGATCTTTCATAATACCGGCCGGAGAATCTCCCGCGGGCGCATCCGCATTGCCGGAATTATTGCGCTCGTCTCGCTGCTGTGGCTGCTGCCGTCTCCGGGACCGGCGCAGGACGGGGCTGACGAAAAACCCAAGACCCTCAGGATGACCTGCGGGAAATGCGAAGAGGGATACGTGACGACCGGACGGACGACCGATGCCAAGATCTGTCCGGACGATGACCACACGCTGGTTTCATGCGCCCCCCCGGGAAGCGGTCAGATGGCGGTCTGCGGGTCCTGTCCGCCAGGCTATAACGACATCGGCCACTCACAGGTGCCTTCCCTGTGTGGCAGTGAAGAGGGCGGCCTCAGAACCCAATGCCAGCTGCCGAAAATCGAGGGGGGGATGCCGGACCCGACACAGGGAGGCAGGCGGTGCCCACCCGATTGTGCGGGCAATGTCCCCTCCGGACTGCCGCCCGGCTCCATTGATCGTCCGGGGAAGCTGCCCCCGCCCCCGAAGGCTTCCGAATGAGCATGCCCGACGAGCGCCTCCTGACCAACCAGCTGACCGAGGAGGAACGCGGCCTCGAAACCACGCTGCGGCCACAGACCCTGGCCGAGTACATCGGCCAGGAACGGATGAAGGAATCGCTCCGGGTCTGCATTGAGGCGGCCAAGCAGCGCCACGAAGCCCTGGACCATGCGATTTTCTACGGTCCTCCTGGGCTGGGCAAGACCACGATCGCCCACATCATCGCGCATGAGATGGGCGTGGCGATCCGGGCGACGTCCGGCCTGGTGCTGACCCATGCGGGCGACCTGGCCGCCATCCTCACCAATTTGCAGGAGCACGATGTGCTCTTCATCGACGAGATTCACCGGCTGCCGGCCTCCGTGGAGGAGGCGCTCTATCCGGCCATGGAGGATTTCCATCTGGACCTCGTGATCGGGCAGGGCCCCTCCACGCGCACGGTCAAGCTGGACCTGCCGAAATTCACGCTCGTCGGCGCCACGACCCGCGCCGGGTCGCTGACCTCGCCGTTGCGCGAGCGGTTCGGGCTGGTCAACCGGCTGGACTTCTATTCTCCCGACGACCTGACCACCATCGTGACGCGGTCAGGCCGGTTGCTGGAGATTCCCATCGAGGCGGAGGGCGCGCGCGAGATCGCGGGGCGCGCGCGCGGCACCCCCCGGATCGCCAATCGGTTGATCAAGCGCGCACGGGACTTCGCCCAGATCAAGGCGCAGGGGCGAATCACGGTGCAGGTCGCCAAGGACGCGCTGGACTGGCTGGGCGTGGATGCGGCCGGCTTCGACGACATGGACCGCAAGATCCTCTCGACCATCATCGAGAAGTTCGGCGGCGGGCCGGTCGGCGTGGAGTCCCTCGCCGCCGCCGTCAATGAGGAGCGGACGACGCTGGAGGATGTCTACGAGCCCTACCTGATCCAATCCGGCTACCTGGAGCGAACGGCGCGCGGCCGGCAGGCCACCCGGCTCGCCTTCTCCCATTTCGGCAAACAGAAAGACCTGCTATCTTCCTAGGGCCGAAAGTCCCGGCCATCCCCACTATCCACATGAGAACCGCAGTAAATTCGCCGAACTGAAACCATGAAATATTGAGGGGCTGTGGGAGCCCCATCCCATTGATATTCCTTGCAAAGCTTGCAGGCCTTCGAGTATGATTTTTAGTCGGCTCTATCCTACGAGAAAGGACGGGTGCTGGGTGAGGCGGCCAGCCCCATGTGGTCATGAAAGACCGGACAGATCCTCCCAAGGAGTTGCAGTCGTACCGGAAGGAAATCGACCGGATCGACGATGACATCCTGCGCCTCCTGAACGAGCGCTCCAAGCACGTCATCGAGATCGGAAAAGCCAAGCGGGAGGCGGACGCCGACGCCAATCTCCATACGCCTGCGCGGGAGGCGGAAATCATCGAGCGGTTGTCGGGCCAGAACCCGGGCCCGTTCCCCAACGAGGCGATTCGGAACGTCTACCGCGAGATCATGTCCGCGTCGCTCTCGCTCGAAGGCCCCCAGAAGGTGGCCTACCTGGGCCCCCCGGCGACCTTCACGCACCTGGCCTGCATCCAGAAATTCGGCGCCTCGGCGGAGTACCTGGCGGTCACCAGCATCAAGGACGTCTTCAACGAGGTCGAGCGCGGCCGGGTGCATTTCGGCGTCGTGCCGATTGAAAACTCCACGGAAGGCGTGGTGAACCATACGCTCGACATGTTCTTCGACTCCAATTTGATCATCTACGGCGAGGTCTTGCAGGAAGTGTCCCACTACCTGCTCTCCAAGACGGGCCGGCTGGAAGGCATCAAGAAGATCTATTCGCACCCCCATGCCATCGCCCAGTGCCGGCACTGGCTGGAAACCAACCTGCCGAACGTGCCGGTGTCGGACGTGCCGAGCACGGCGCGGGCGGCCGAATTGGCCCGGGACGATGCGTCCTCCGCGGCCATCGCCTCGGAGCTGGCGGGGCAATTGTACGGGTTAAAGATCGTCAAGTCGCGGATCGAGGACAACATCAACAACTTCACCCGCTTCCTGATCCTGTCCAAGAAGGCGCCGGAGCGGACCGGAAAGGACAAGACCTCGGTCATGCTCTCCGTCAAGGACAAGGTCGGGGCGCTCTACGACCTGCTGCGCCCCTTCGCCTCGCACGGGCTCAATTTAACGAAGATCGAATCCCGTCCGTCACGCCGGAAAGCCTGGGAATACATCTTTTTCGTCGATATCGAGGGACATGCCGGGGAGGACCGGGTGAAGAAGGCCCTCGACGAGATCAAAGGACGCTGCCTGTTCATGAAGGTGCTCGGATCCTATCCGGCACACAACTGAGCCATGTCGATCAACGTTCACAAAGATATCGCCTCGCTCTCGCCCTACGTGCCGGGCAAGCCGATTGACGAGCTCCAGCGCGAACTCGGGCTGGCGCGGATCATCAAGCTGGCGTCGAACGAAAATCCGCTCGGCCCGTCGCCGAAGGCCCTCGC
This sequence comes from Nitrospiraceae bacterium, assembly GCA_041563795.1. Lineage (GTDB taxonomy): Bacteria > Nitrospirota > Nitrospiria > Nitrospirales > Nitrospiraceae > 2-02-FULL-62-14. The sequence continues at coordinate 5,381 of JBFGRH010000016.1, forward strand.
GGTGCTGGCGGACGCCGCGGCCACCCTGCACCGCTACCCGGACGGCGGGGGCTACAAGCTGCGCACGGGGCTCGCCGACCGCTGGAAAGTCTCCCTCGACCAGGTGATCCTGGGGAACGGCTCCGACGAGATCCTCGGCATGCTGGCGCGCGCGTTCCTGTCACCGGGGGACGACGCGGTGATGGCCGACAACACCTTCGTGATTTACAAGATGGAGGTGACGGCCGCGCATGGCACGCCGGTCATCGTGCCGCTGAAGGACGGCCGCCACGATTTGGACGCCATGGCCAAGGCGGTCACGCCGCGCACGAAACTGCTCTTTGTCTGCAACCCCAACAACCCGACGGGCACGATGGTGAGCGCCGCCGAGATTGACGCGCTGATGGCGAGCGTGCCGTCGCACGTCATCGTCGTCTTCGACGAGGCCTACTGCGAGTACGTCCGGGATCCGCACTTCCCGGACAGTCTCGGGTACGTGCGCCAGGGACGCCACGCGATCGTCCTGCGGACCTTCTCCAAAATCTACGGCCTCGCCGGGCTGCGGATCGGCTACGGCGTCACCACGAGTGAAATCGCCGGCTACCTCAACCGCGTGCGGCCGCCGTTCAACGCCAACAGCCTGGCCCAGCGCGCCGCGCTGGCGGCCCTCGGCGATGAGGAGCATGTCGCGAAGAGCCGCGCGATGAACCAGGCGGAAATGGCGAGCGTCCGGGCCGGGCTGGCCGCCCTTGGGTTGACGCCGCTGCCCAGCGAAGCCAACTTCCTGTACTTCGACGCCGGCCGGGACGGGCGCGTCCTCTTCGAAGCCCTGCTGCGTGAAGGCGTGATCGTGCGTCACATCGAGGGCAATCATCTACGGGTCACCATCGGCCTGCCGGAGGAAAACCGACATTTCCTGCAGGCCCTTAAGACAGTCCTTGGTCGGTAACTGAAGGGAAGACCGCATTATGATTATCGTGCTGAGGCCAGAAGCCACGGAACCTGAAATCGAACACATCATGGACCGGCTCCAGGAACTGGGCTTGAAATCCCACGTTTCGCACGGGCAGGAACGGACCATCATCGGCGTGATCGGCGACGACCGCATTCTCCAGAACCAGCCGCTGACCGCCCTGCCGGGCGTGGAAAGCGTGCTCCCGATCCTGGCGCCCTGGAAACTGGTGAGCCGGGAATTCCGGAAGGACAACACGGTCATCGACGTCGGCGGCGTCAAGATCGGCGGGAAAAAACTCACGATGATGGCCGGCCCCTGCGCCGTCGAACGGCTGGAGCTGACGGTCGGCATCGCCCAGGAAGTGAAGGCCGCGGGCGCCGCCATCCTGCGGGGCGGCGCCTACAAGCCCCGCTCGTCGCCCTACTCCTTTCAGGGACTGGGACGCGAAGGGCTCGATTACCTGCTGGAGGCCAAGAAGAAGACCGGCCTGCCGGTGGTCAGCGAAATCCTGGACACGCGCGACATCGAGTTGTTCCTCGAGAAGGCCGACATCATCCAGATCGGCGCCCGCAACATGCAGAACTTCGAACTGCTCAAGGAAGTCGGCGCCTACGACAAGCCGGTGCTGCTGAAGCGCGGCCTCTCGGCGACCATCAAGGAGTTTCTCCTGTCCGCCGAGTACATCATGTCGCGCGGCAACCGCAACGTCATGCTCTGCGAGCGCGGCATCCGGACGTTCGAAACACAGTACCGCAACACGCTGGATCTGGCGGCCATTCCGACGTTGAAGGAACTGTCGCACCTGCCGGTCATCGTGGATCCGAGCCACGCCACCGGCAAGTGGGAGCTGGTCGCGCCCATGTCCAAGGCGGCGATCGCCGCGGGCGCCGACGGCCTGCTGATCGAGGTGCACTCGAACCCGGAATGCGCCCTGTGCGACGGCGAGGAATCCATCAAGCCCAGCAAGTACAAGGATTTGATGCAGGACCTCAGAAAAATCGCCGAGGCGGTCGGACGGGAAGTCTGACCTCCATGACCTCCCAGCCGCTTGGCAGATCCACCTCCGTGATGCCCGGCCAGGCCAGCGCGTCCGTGCATTTCAAGCAGGTGACCATCATCGGCGTCGGCCTCATCGGCGGCTCCCTGGGAATGCTCCTCAAGCGGGACGGCCTGGCCGATGCCGTCGTGGGCGTCGGCCGGCGGGTTGAAAATCTCAAGACGGCGGTCGAACTCAGGGCGATCGATCGCTACGTCGCGGACGCCACGGACGGTGTCCGCGACGCCGACCTCGTGATCCTGGCCACTCCCGTCGACACCTACGAGCGGCACCTGAAGGAGTGGGGCGCGTCGCTCAAGCCAGGGGCGATCGTCAGCGATGTCGGTAGCGTCAAGGGCGCGCTCGTGGAACAGGCCGAGAACAGCCTGCCGAAGTCGGTGCGGTTTGTGGGCGCCCATCCGATCGCGGGCAAGGAAAAGACCGGTGTGGCCGCCGGGACCGTCACCCTCTTCAAGGGCGCGCGCTGCATCCTGACGCCCACGCCACGGACCGACCCGCAGGCGCTGCGTGACATCCGCGCCCTGTGGGAAGCCGCGGGATCGATCGTGCTCACGATGGACCCGATGCTCCACGACAAGGTGCTGGGCGCGGTCAGCCACCTGCCGCACGCCGCCGCCTTCGCGCTGATCAACGCGCTGGCCGAGGTGCAGCAGGGCACGCCGGAGCTGGACCTCCTGGCCTACTCGGGCGGGGGCCTCCGGGACACCACGCGCATCGCGGCCAGCTCGCCCGAGATGTGGCGCGATATCTTCCTGTGGAACCGCGACAATCTGGTGGCGCAGATCGAAGTGTTCGAACGCCATCTCCAGCAACTCAAGCGTCTCATCCAGTCCGGCGACGGACCGGCCATCGAGCAGGAACTGGAACGGGCCAAGCGTGTCCGCGAACAGTTGAACCGCTGATCCCTCACGGTACTCCAATGGCGTCACTGACGATCACACCGCGCGGCCCGTTAACGGGCACGATTGCCGTTCCGGGCGACAAGTCCATCACGCACCGGGCCATCATCCTGAGCGCCCTGGCCGAAGGCGACAGCACGATCGCCTCCTATTGCCGCGGGGAAGACTGCCTCAACACGATGCGGGCCTTCCAGGCGATGGGGATTCAGATCGAAGAACGTCCGGAGCAGCTCCGCGTGCGGGGCAAGGGACTCTGGGGGCTGACGGAACCGGCGCAACCGCTGGACTGCGGCAACTCGGGCACCGGCATCCGCCTGCTGGCCGGCCTGCTGGCGGGCCAGGATTTCTTCACGATCCTGACGGGCGACGAATCGATCAGGCGAAGGCCCATGGGACGGGTGGTCAAACCGTTGCGCGAGATGGGCGCCGTCATCGCGGGACGCAAGGGGGGCGAACTGGCCCCGCTCGCCATCACCGGCAGCCGCCTGCGCGGGCTGGCCTATGCGTCTCCGGTCTCCAGCGCGCAGGTCAAGTCCTCCCTGCTGCTGGCCGGCCTCTACGCCGAGGGCACGACGCGCGTGAGCGAGCCGCGCAAGTCCCGCGACCACACGGAACGGCTGTTCCGATACTTCGGGATCCCGGTGCAGGAGCAGGCCTCGGCGGTCTCCATCGAGGGCCGTCCCGCCGTCGGATGGACGGGCAAGCCGCTCGTGGTTCCAGGCGACCTGTCCGCCGCCGCCTTTTTCATCGTCGGCGCCACGCTGGTGGCGGGATCCGATGTGACCCTCACCTCCGTCGGGATCAACCCGACGAGGGCCGGGCTGCTGGACATCCTGACCGAGATGGGGGCGAACCTCCAGCTCTTGAATCAACGCGACGAAGCCGGTGAGCCGGTGGCGGACATCCGCGTCCGCTCGGCCCGGCTTCACGGGGTACGGGTCGGTTCCGAACGGATTCCACAAACCATCGATGAATTTCCCATCCTCTGTGTCGCGGCCGCGCTGGCCGAAGGAAACACGACGATCACCGACGCCGGCGAATTGCGGGTGAAGGAAAGCGACCGGATTGCCACCATGACGGCAGAGCTCAGGAAGATGGGCGTCGCGGTCGAAGAGTCCACCACAGGCCTTGTGATTCAAGGGCTTGGATCGGGAACGCGCAATCGATTGAAGGGGGCGGCCTGCACCAGCTATGGCGATCATCGTGTGGCCATGTCGATGGCCATCGCGGGACTGAACGCTGACGGTCAGACCACGATTCAGGACACCGATTGCATCGAAACGTCGTTTCCTGGATTCGAATCGAAGCTCTTGGAATTATTGACAAAAACTAATTGAGGTCTATACAATACACCCTCTTCGTATGGATAAGACCTCGCCGCGCCCATCGGCGCGGCAGTTGATCGTGACGATTGATGGTCCCGCCGGGGCTGGGAAGAGCACGGTAGCAAGGCAGTTGGCCAAACGGCTGGGGTATCTCTATCTCGACACCGGCGCCCTGTACCGGGCCGTGGCGTGGAAGGTTCGTTCGGCCGGCGTGAACCCGGAGAATGGAGCGGCCGTGGCCGCGCTGCTACCCGGGATGCGCGTGGGTCTGGACCGGCGAGACGACGGAGTCGGCGTCACCGTGGACGGCCACGATGTGACGGACGAGCTTCGAAGCCCCGAAATCAGCACCATGGCCTCGCTGGTCTCGGCGATCCCGGCGGTACGGGAATGGCTGCTCCCGGTCCAGCGCCAGGTGGGTCACGCCGGAGGCGTGGTGGCGGAAGGGCGGGATCTCGGGACGCGGGTCTTTCCGGCGGCCGAGGCCAAGTTTTTTCTCGACGCGGACCTGAACACCCGCGCGGGGCGACGGCAGCAGGATCTGGCCGGCACGGGACGGTCGGCGCCGCTGGAACGCACGAAACAGGAGATTGAAACGCGGGATCAACGTGACCGCTCGCGCGCCATCGCCCCCTTGATTCCGGCGTCGGATGCGGAGGTCATTGATTCCACGTCGCTCACGGTGGACCAGGTCATCGACCGCATGATGGGGAAGATTGCGGCGAAACTGTGAGCACGGTGGCGTATGGCATCCTGTGGCTCCTGATCAATGCGGTGGGGCGGCTCTTCTTCCGCTACCGGGTGGTCGGGCGCGAACAGGTCCCGGCGCGGGGCGGCGCCCTCATCGCGGCCAATCATGCGAGCTACGTCGACATTCCCTTCATGGGAGCCGCCGTCAGGCGACGCATGTGGTTCCTGGGAAGGCAGGACCTGTTTCTCCCGGGCCTGCGAGCCGTCGTGCAGTGGCTCGGATGGATTCCGATCCGGCAGGACCGGCTGGACCGGCACGGATTCGACAAGGCGATCCGCCTGATCCGGGAGGGCCGCATCGTCGTCATCTATCCGGAGGGGAGCAGAACTCCGGATGGCGCGCTCAAGCGGGGCAAGCCGGGCATCGGGGTGATCGTGGCGGAAACCGGCTGCGCCGTGATTCCCGCCCACCTGTCGGGGACGCGGGAGGTGCTGCCGCCGGGGGGGCGCTGGCTCTCGTTGCATCCCGTTCGCGTGACGTTTGGGGCGCCGATCGATTTTGCCGAGGTCGCGCAACGCAGTTCAGGGAAGGAGTTCTATCAGCACGTCAGCCGGACCGTCATGAGCCGGATCGCCGACCTGGGGCAGGTGGCCCCGCCGGCGGAGCCGGGCAAACGACGGACCGCGGCCCTGTCTCGCAAGGCTGAGTGAGACCGGGCGTTTCTCAACATCAGCATTGACCGTATCGGACGGGTTGAAGGAAGGATTGGTTGTAGACGCATGAGCACCGCATCAAAGCAGACAGGAGAGCAGATGGACCGGAACGCGCTGGCCGCGCTGTACGAGGAAACGTTCCGGAACTTTGAAGAAGGCACCATCATCGAAGGGCGGATCGTCTCGCTGGGCAAGGGCCGGGTCGTCGTCGACATCGGCTACAAGTCCGAGGGCATCATTCCGGCCGAGCCGTTCAGCAGCGAGGAGCTGCAGTCGTTGAAGGTCAACGACCGCCTGGCCGTGTACATCGAGGAGCGGGAGGATTCGGAGGGCAATCTGGTCCTCTCCAAGGAAAAAGCCGACAAGATGAAGGTCTGGGAGGACCTGGAGAAGGCCTTCAACGAAGAGCGCATCGTGGACGGCAAGATTCTCTCCCGCATCAAGGGCGGCATGATGGTGGACATCGGCGTCAAGGCGTTTCTCCCCGGTTCGCAGATCGATCTGCATCCGGTCCGCGACCTGGACGGCCTGGTCGGCAAGACGTTCCCGCTGAAGATCATCAAGATCAACCACCGCCGCGGCAACGTCGTCGTCTCGCGCCGGGTGCTGCTGGAAGAATCGCGGGACAAGAAACGGCAGACCACGCTGGCGAACCTCAAGGAAGGGCAGCTGGTCCCGGGCATCGTGAAGAACATCACCGAGTACGGGGCCTTCATCGACCTGGGCGGCATCGACGGCCTGCTCCATATCACGGACATGTCCTGGGGCCGCGTCGGGCATCCGTCGGAATTGTTCGTCGTGGGCGACCGGGTCGAGGTCATGGTGTTGAAGTATGACCGTGAGACCGGGCGCATCTCCCTCGGCCTCAAGCAAAAGGGGTCGGACCCCTGGACGGGCGTCGCCGCCAAGTATCCGATCGGCACGCGCGTGAAGGGGAAGGTCGTGAGCCTGACGGATTACGGGGCCTTCATCGAGCTGGAGCCGGGCGTCGAGGGCCTGGTGCACGTCTCGGAGATGTCCTGGTCGCACGAAGTCCGGCATCCGTCCCGGCTGGTCTCCGTGGGGGACCAGGTCGAGGCCGCCGTGCTGAACATCGAGCCGGCCAACCGCAAGATCTCGCTGGGCATGAAACAAACCGCGCCGAATCCCTGGGACATGGTCGAGGCGAAGTACCCGCCGGGAACCCGCATCCAGGGCAAGGTCAAGAGCCTGACCGACTTCGGGGCGTTCGTCGGCCTGGATGAGGGCATCGACGGGCTGATTCACATCTCCGACATGTCCTGGACCAGGCACATCAAGCATCCCTCGGAACTGTTCAAGAAGGGCCAGGCGGTCGAAGCCGTCGTGCTGCGGATCGACAAGGAGAAGGAGCGCCTCTCGCTCGGCTACAAGCAGCTCTCGCGCGATCCGTGGGACGTGGACATCCCGGAGCGCTACCGGGTGGGCGCCGGCGTCACCGGCAAGGTCTCCAAGCTCACCGACTTCGGCGTGTTCATCGAACTGGAGGGCGGCGTGGAGGGGCTGATCCACATCAGCGAGGCGAACCTGCAGCCCCCGACCCGGCTCGAGGAGAAATTCAAGCCCCAGGACGAGGTCACGGCCAAGATCATCAAGGTGGACCGCGAGGAACGGAAAATCGCCCTCAGCCTGCGCGAGCATCAGATGGATACGGACCGCAAGCACATCGACGAGTACCATGCCTCCCAGGGAACGGTCGATCAAAGCCTGGGTCGCGCGGCCAAGAAGTCCAAGAAGCGGAACGACCACGAAGGAGACGAAGGCTGATCCCTTGTTAGCCGCGTCGTGTGACGTATGACTGACGACGCCACAATTCAGCCTCCCGGCCAGCCTCCCCGCGAGCGCAAGCCCAAGCGGCGCCTGCTCTGGTGGGTGCTGGGTGGCGTGGCGCTGGTGATGGTGGCCAACGCGCTGCTCTCGGACATGGACGTGCCGGGGGAGGACCGCATCGGGCTCATCCGTGTCGAGGGCGTCATTCTTGACGCCAAGGACACGGTGGCGGACCTGAAGCGGTTCGGGGACAGTGCCTCCGTCAAGGCGATCGTCCTGCGCATTGACAGCCCCGGCGGCGGCGTGGTGCCCTCGCAGGAGATCTACGATGCCGTGCAGCGGGTACGGAGCAAGCACAACAAGACCGTCGTCGCCTCCATGGGCACGGTGGCCGCCTCGGGCGGCTACTACATCGCCGCCGCCACCGACCGGATCATCGCCAATCCCGGGACGCTGACCGGGAGCATCGGCGTCATCATGGAACTGGTGAACCTTGAGGGCCTGATGAAGAAAGTCGGGGTCGAGGGCGTCGTCGTCAAGAGCGGGCACTACAAGGACATCGGCTCGCCGTTCAGGAAAATGGGCGTCGACGACCGCCGCATTCTGCAATCCGTCATGGACGACGTCCATGACCAGTTCATCGAGGCCGTGGCGGAGGGGCGCTCGCTGGATGTCGCCGCCGTGCGGACACTGGCGGACGGCCGCATCTTTACCGGCCGGCAGGCTGTGGACGCCAAGCTCGTGGACGAACTGGGGGACCTGGATGACGCGGTCCGGATCGCGGCGGACATGGTCGGCATCGAAGGGGAGCCCAAGCTGATCGAGCCCAAGAAGCGCTTTTCGATCCGGGAGCTCATCGACAGCCGCCTGCAGGGCCTCTTGCCGAAATTCGACATTCAGACGGGGATCCAACTCAAGTACCTCATGGCATTCTGAGCGAGCCGGAAGGAGACTGCCCATGACCAAAGCGCAGATCATCGAGAAGGTGTCGGAACAGGTCACGCTCCTGACCAAGCGTCAGGCGGAAATCGTGGTCAACACCCTGTTCAACAGCGTCCGCGATTCGCTCCAGCGGGGCGACAAGACGGAGATCCGCGGGTTCGGCAGTTTCCGGCTGCGCAGCCGTCGCATGAAGGAAGGGCGCAACCCGAAAACCGGCGCCACGGTTTCGGTCCCGGCCAAGAAGGTCCCGTTTTTCAAAGCGGGCAAAGAGTTGAAGGAATTACTGAATAAATAATGAAGGAACTGCTCAACAAGTCATCGCGTCATGAGCTCTGAAACCTCTCCGCACACCGCGTTACCCGAGATCACCTGGACCGACGAGGCCCTCCAGAGGATGGAGCGCGCCCCGTCCTTCCTCCGCGGGATGGTGAAGCGCCTGGCCGAGAAGAAAGCCCGTGAACTCGGCTATCCCGTCATCACCGGCGAGATTCTCGATCAATTCAAGAGCCAGATGATGGGCGGCATGGGCGGCGCGGCCGGCATGGCTGCCGCGGCCGATGACATGGCCTCTGGCCGGCTGCCCTGGACGGCAGCGGCCAAGGAACGGCTTGAACTGGTGCCGGAATTCATGCGCGGCATGATCCGCCAGATCGCCGAGGAGCGGGCCCGCGAAGGGGGGCACATGGAGGTCAATATTGACCTCTACGAGAAGGTCGAGGCGCTGGGGGACATCCAGGAAGCGACCAGGCCTTCCATGGAGTGGACCGAGGGGGCGCAGGCGCGCCTCCAGGACAAGATCAGGAATTCCCCTCCGATCGCGATGGACTTCGTCTCCCAGATGCTCCGGCGGGACACCGAAGACCTGGCCAGGGAAAAGGGCCTCAGCCGGATCGACGAGGCGGTCCTCGTTCAACTGTGGGATGCCCCTCAAGAAAGGGTTGCCTGGAGCGACGAGGCCTGGAAGCGCCTGCAGACCTCTCCGGACTTCGTCCGTAGCGGCATCCGCAAGGCCGCCGAGCGGCGGGCGCGCAAGCTGGGCCTGAAGGAAATCGATTCCGAGCACCTGACGACCTTCCGGAACGAGGCCATGATGAAGGCCGTCAAGCGGATCCGGTCCTTCGGCTACAACCAGCTGACCTTTGACGCGTTCGACACGGCGCTGGAGAAGACGAAGCGGCTGAAAGGCAATGAGCAGGCGGAAAAGCGCCTCGAGGAAATTCGCGAGCACTTCAACAATCCGGCCACCCAGAAGCCCGAAGGCGGCACCTTGGGCGCGGATCTGATGGATCGCTTTCGGCGCTACCTCAAAGGCGAAGGGTCCCTATAGCCGCCCCCGCCGCCACGCGACCGTAGTTCCCTCTAGAAGAACGGGGAACGAGTAGGCTAGAATGGGCGCTCCGTTTGTCCAGGAATGATTTGTAGCAGGGGGGACGCAATGTCTGGGAAGATGAAGGTTGAGTTGTCGATGTACGGTATCGCCGAGGTGGTGAAATGGTGCATCGATCGGAACCATGGGCGCATTCCGGGCGTGGACACCGCGGGGTTCAAGAAGATGCAGGCCCTCCTGGCCGAAAAGCCCCAAAGCGGAGATTATTTCACGCTGGACCAGTTTTGGAAGAAGAAGGCGGTGCTCGAGCTGACGGAAGAAGAGGTGGCCACGATCGACCGCTGCCTCTACGACATCCCCAATTTCGACAACGTCCCGCTGCCGCAGATCCGACACCTGTTCTGGCCGAAACAGCCTGCCGCACACTGAGCCAGCGTCTCCGCGAGGGCGTATCAGAACCGGCAAGCAGGGACGTAGCCCGGACGACTCCTTCCCGACCGCCGGGGAGCAGGGCTTGTGGCCGCGAGGGGCATGCCCTGCAAGGCGTAACGTGATGGGTCAACGACCGGTATTTCCAACGAACCTGTTCCTGGGCTGCCTGCTGGCGACATGGCTCCTCGCGGCCGTCGGGTGTCCCGAGCGTGAATCGTTCACACCTCCCGATCCCTTTTATCTCTACGCGACCTATACCGTCGGCAAGAACCCCACGTCGGTCACGACGGCGGATTTCAACCGCGATGGGCTCACCGACCTGATCGTCACCAACATCGGCAACGATTCGCTCTCGATCCTCTTCGGCAACGGGGACGGCAGTTTCAAGGAACAGCAACAGTTGCGGGTCAGCGTCGAACCACGTGCCCTGGCCTTGCACGACTATAACGGGGACGGCTGGACGGACATCGCCGTCGCCTGCGCGGGGAGCGATCAGATCGTGCTGTTCCTCGGGCTGGCGGGCGGGCGGTTCAGCGAAGGGCAGCGCTACCCGGTGCAGAGAACCCCCATCTCGATCGCAGCCGGGGACGTGAACGGCGACCAGAAACCGGACCTGGCGGTGGCGCTGCGCAACGACAAGGTGGCTGTGTTTCTCGGCAACGGCGACGGGACGTTTACCACGGGCCCGCGCTATGAATACGGCGACACGCCCACTTCGATCGCCCTGGCCGATCTCACGCAGGACGGGAACCTGGACCTGATCGTCTCCAACGGCGGGCCGATGAGCAATGCGGTTTCGATCTGGACCGGCAACGGCGACGGCTCCTTCCGGGACCCCGTGGACTACCGGACCGGCAAACGGCCGCTCGGGGTGTCCTTCGCGGATTTCAACAACGACCGGAAGACCGACCTGCTGGTCATCAACGGCGAGCGCGACAGCTTCGTCGTCTTCCTGGGAAACGGGAACGGCACCTTCCAGGAGGGGAAGGAATCGGGCGCGGATGCCGGTCCGGTGCACGGGTTTGCCGGCGATTTCGACGGGGACCGGAGGACCGATGTCGCCATCGTGAACATCCAATCCAGCGACCTCTCCATCCTGTTTGGACGCGGGGATGGCACGTTCAACTATCCCCCCAAGAACTACCGGGTCGGCTCGGCTCCCTTTGCCGTCACGCCCCTGTCCCTCAAGCCCGACGCCACGGAACCGCCCGGACTGGCGGTCGTCAGCAACGGCGCCGGCAGTCTGAGCATCTTTCTCCATCAGGGAACCCACGCGATCGCGCCGCGGTCGGCGTCCTGACCGTTTCGCGCGAAGGCGAGCGACGAGGCCCGCAAGGAGGACCCCGGCGTGAGGACATTTGTCTGGTGGTTCGGCATGGGGGCGCTGATGACGCTCTCGGTCCTGATGATTCAGGGAGGCGTGCGGGATCTCCTGTATGAGTCGCCTCCGGCCGGCAGCGCGAACGCCGTGCTGACCTTTACGATGACTATCCTGGGAGGCGGCCTGCTGGCAGGATGCCTGGCGCTGATCATGAACCGGCTGCGCTGAATCAACGGGTGCTTGACAGTGACGCCGGCCTAGGGTAAAACCCGGAATCAACGAGCATTCTTAAGGGGTTAGCAGGACACCTATCGACGGCCATGCGTATGGAACGGGCAGCTCATGCAATGTCTCAAATGCAATGGACACATGATGGTGGAGCGACACTACACGCTCCTGAGCCGCCGGCTCTACGCGCGATGCCTCAACTGCGGGTTCTGGCTCGATCTGGCCGATCTGCTGCGGTTTTTCCACAAGGTCCTCGACAACGGATGGCGTGGGTCGAAGGTCCGGGACACGCTCTCCCTCTAGAGCGTTGAATACTTGCACATGAAGGCTCCCAACCCCATGTCGGTCGCGTCCACCACAGCATTGTCGATCCTCGCCGGAATCGCGACGTTCGCGCTGCTGTCCTTTGCGCCGCTGGAGTTGAGCCGCGCCACGCACCCGCACACGGCCGCCTCCCTGGCGCCCGCCGTGCCGCAGACCAGCGGGCTCAAGTCCCTCCCGGTCTTTCGCCGCCATCGGACGCAGGCGCGCAGCATCCTGCTCAAGGACCTCACCACCGGCCGCATGCTCTACGAAGTCGGCGCCAACCGGCGTGTGGCGCCGGCGAGCCTGACCAAGATCATGTCCGCTCTGGTCATCCTTGAGTATGGCCAGCTGCAGGATGAGGTGACCGTCAGCCGCAAGGCCGCACGGGCCCGCAAGATCCACCTCCGGCTTCACGCCGGGCACGTGTTCCGCTTGGGGGACCTCCTGAAAGCGATGCTGATCACGTCGGCCAACGATGCCTGTCTGGCCGC
>JBFGRH010000017.1:0-16786 GCA_041563795.1 Nitrospiraceae bacterium
CCCCAGCCGGGGCAGGTCGTGATGGTGAGCGCGGCTGACCCCGTGCCGGCGGCCGGCGTGCAGTCGGCGGAAGTCCGTGTCGCCAGGAACGACTGGTTCTGGAGAAAACCGTGACCGGAATGGATTTCTCCCGCGGGCGCAGGATCGTGCTGGCGATTCTCCTGCTGGCCGGGTTCACGGTCGTCTTGGCGCGGCTCGTTCATTTACAGGTCTTGCAGGCGGCGGAACTGTCCGTCCGGGCGGACCGGCAGCACCAGAAGTCGGTGGCGGTCGAGGGCGCCCGGGGCGCCATTTATGACCGTCGCGGCAAGGTGCTGGCCATGAACATGGAGGTGCCGTCGGTGTTCGGGATGCCCGCGTCGCTGGACAACCCGTCCGGCGTGGCCCGGGACCTGGCGCGGGTGCTGCGCGTGCGCGCCACCGACATCGAGAAAAAGCTGCGGCAGGAGCGCAGCTTCGTGTGGATCGCGAGGAAGGTGGACCCCGAGCAGGGGCGAAAACTGGAACGGCTGTCACTGGACGGGATCGGCACGGTGATGGAGGGGCGGCGCTACTACCCCAAGGGCCCGCTGCTGTCCCACGTGCTGGGATTTGCCGGCATGGACGGCCAGGGCCTGGAGGGCGTCGAGCGCCGTTACGATCCTTACCTGCGCGGCGAGAAACGTCAGGTCGTGCTGCAGCGCGATGCCCTGGGCCGCACCGTGTTTCCCAAGGGGCTGACCGAGCAGGGACCGTCCGCGGGGCACAGCGTGACGCTCACGATCGACGAGGTGATCCAGTACATCGCGGAGAAGGAACTCGACGAGGTGGTCGCGGCGACCCAGGCGAAGGGCGGCGTGGTGATCGTGATGGAGCCGAAAACGGGCGCCGTGCTGGCGATGGCCATGGCGCCGCGGTTCGATCCGAACTCCGTGCGCGGACTGTCCGCCGACCGGTGGCGCAACCGCGTCGTCACGGACGCCTACGAGCCGGGGTCGACCCTGAAGATCTTCCTGGCCGCGGCCGCGTTGGAAGAGCAGGCCATGACGCCGGCCACCCTGATCAATGCGGAGAACGGCCGGATGACCGTGGCCGGCACCGTGATCCACGATCATGAGAAGGCCACGTGGCTCACCTTCAGCCAGGCCATCCAGCGGTCCAGCAATGTCGCCGCCGCCAAGATTGCCATGGCGCTGGGGGAGGACCGCCTCTTCCGCTACTTGAAGGCGTTTGGGTTCGGGGAACGGACGGAGGTCGATCTGCCCGGGGAGGCGGCCGGCCTGGTCAAGGAGCCGCGCGAGTATGGACGGCGAACCCTGGCCTCCATCGCGATGGGACAGGAAATCGGCGTGACGGCGCTGCAACTGGCCAGTGCCGTCTCGGCCGTGGCGAACGGGGGATGGCTGATGCGGCCCTACGTCGTGTCGGAAATCCGGGATGCGCGCGGACAATTGGTGGCGCAGGTGACGCCACAGGTGAGGCGCCGTCCCATCACCGCGGACACGGCCAAGAAGCTGGGGACGATCCTGGAAGGGGTGATCACGGCGGGCACGGGGGGAAAGGCCGCCGTGGCCGGCTATCGCGTGGCGGGCAAGACGGGCACGGCGCAAAAGATCGACCCGGAGACCGGCGGCTATTCCGACAAGCTCTTCGTGGCGTCGTTTGCCGGGTATGTCCCCGCGGACGATCCGCGCCTGACGATCGTGACGATCATCGACGAGCCCCAGGGGGAATCCTGGGGCGGCACGGTGGCGGCGCCGATGTTCCGGCACATCGCGGAGCAGGGGTTGACGTATCTCGGCGTCTCCTCTCAGGAGCCGGTGAAGCTGGCGCTGGCGGAGCCTGTCGGAACGGGGGCCGGGATCGGGATGGCGCGATGACCTTCGCCGAATTGGTGGAACCGCTGCGGGAGACCGAGCGGCAGGGCAACCTCAACGTCGCCGTGACGTCATTGACGGACGACTCGCGCGCGGTCAAGCCGGGCGGGGTGTTCGTGGCGGTCAAGGGGGAGCGCGTGGACGGGCATGCCTTCGTCGGCAAGGCGGTCGCGGCCGGCGCGGCGGGGCTGGTCCTGCAGAAGGGCCACACGGAAGCGACCGCCGCGGCGGGATCCTCCGTGCCGGTCGTGCGCGTGGAGGATTCCCGCCTGGTGCTGGGCCTGCTGGCCGGACGCTTCTACGGCGATCCCGCCTCCCGGCTCCGCATGGTCGGCGTCACCGGCACGAACGGCAAGACGACGGTGACCTATCTCTGCAAGGCCGTGCTGGAAACCGCCGGTCTCCGGGTCGGATTGATCGGGACGGTCGCCTACCAGATCGGCGCCGAGCGCCTGTCGGCGGCCCATACGACCCCCGGCGCCGTGGAATTGCAGGCGTTGCTGGCGCGGATGGCCGATGCGGGCCTGGATGCGGCGGTGATGGAAGTCTCCTCGCACGCGCTGGCGCTGGATCGCACCTCCGGCTGTGAATTCGACGTGGCGATCTATACCAATTTGACGCAGGACCATCTCGATTTTCACGGCGACATGGACGCCTATTTTCAGGCGAAACTCCGCCTGTTTTCCGCCCTGGACCCGGCCGGCCGGAAGCTCCGGCCCAAGCGCGCGATCGTCAACCTCGACGACGAGCGGGGCCCGCGCGTGTGCGACGCCAGCCGCGTACCCGTGTGGACCTACGCGATCCACAAGCCGGCGGACATCCGCGCGGAGGACGTCCGGCTCGCGCTGAGCGGCACCCGGTTCATCGCCGCCACGCCGCAGGGACGCTTTCCCGTCGAGAGCCGGCTGGTCGGCGAACACAATGTCTACAACATCCTCGCGGCGATCGGCGTGGGCCTGCACGAGGGATTCCCGCCCGAGACCGTCCAGCGCGGCATCGCCTCGCTGGCGAACGTGCCGGGCCGGTTCGAGCGGGTGGAGGCGGGACAGGACTTCACGGTGGTGGTGGATTACGCCCATACGGACGACGCCCTGCTGCGGCTGCTGACCGCGGCGCAGGCGCTGAAGACGGGACGGATCATCACGGTCTTCGGCTGCGGGGGGGATCGCGACCGCGGCAAGCGGCCCAAGATGGGACGCGTGGCCGCGCGGCTCAGCGACGTGGTGTTTCTCACCTCCGACAACCCACGGAGCGAGAACCCAGAGGCCATCCTGCGCGAGATCGAAGTCGGGGTGCGCGAGGTCCTCGCGGACAAGCCGGTCCGCTACGAGGTCCACGCGGACCGCCGCGCGGCGATCGAGGCCGCGGTGCGCGAGGCGAAGCCGGGCGATACGGTGCTGATCGCGGGGAAGGGCCACGAGGATTATCAGATCGTCGGGTCCACGCGCCTGCATTTTGATGACCGCGAGGTGGCGCGGGCGGCGCTGGCAACCAGGCGGCCATGATGATGAGTGCGACGTGCCTGCAGCCGGTTCCGGTCGCTGAGCTGGGGAAGTATACGATGCCGCTCTTTATCGTCGATGAAATCCGGGAGATCACCAGCGCCCGTGTGCTGACCGGGGAGGATGCGCGCATGGCCAAGCAGGGCATCCGCCGGCTGTGCATGGATTCCCGTGACATCGGCGAGGGCGACCTGTTTGTCGCGGTCAAGGGCGAGCGCATGGACGGCCATGACTTCGTTCCGGCCGCGCTGAAGCACGGCGCGATCGGCGCGCTGGTGCGGGACGACTACCGCCTCCCGGCGTCCGTGCCGCAGCGGGCGGGGCGCCGGCCGGTGCTGCTCGCGGTGCCGGACCCGCTCCGCGCCTTCCAACAACTCGCCGCCTACCACCGCAACCGGTTCCAGATTCCGGTGGTGGCCGTGACCGGCAGCAACGGCAAGACCACGACGAAGGAAATGGTGGCCGACGTGCTGGGGCAGCGCTGGCCAGTGCTCCGGACCGAGGGCAACCTCAATAACCGCATCGGCGTGCCGCAAACACTGTTCCGGCTGGCGCCGCGCCACAAGGCGGCCGTGATCGAGATGGGGGTGGACCAGGTCGGGCAGACCGCGCGGCTGTGCGAGATCGTCCGGCCGACCATCGGCCTGATCACGAATATCGGACCGGACCACCTGGAATTTTTCGGCAGCATGGATGTCTCCGCACAGGCCAAGGGCGAGTTGCTCGAATACCTGCCCCCCGAGGGGAGCGCCGTGCTCAACGCGGACGATGCCTACTTCGGCTACCTGGCCGCACGCGCCCGCTGCGAGGTGCTGTCCTTCGGACTCTCCTCAAAGGCGCAGGTGCGGGCGGAGCGGCTGACCATCGGGTCCCGGCAGGGGACGCAGTTCCATCTGCGGCTGCCCGGACGCAGCAAGCCGCAGCCCGCCTCCATCCGCGTGCACGGGATGCACAACATCCTGAACGCGCTGGCGGCGGCGGCGGTCGGCCACGCGATGGGATTGAACCCGGCGACGATCGCCGAGGGACTGGCGCGGTTCAGGCCGGCGGCCATGCGCTCGCAGGTGCTGACGGTGGGCGGGATCCGGATCATCAACGATTGCTACAACGCCAACCCGGCCTCGATGAAGGCGGCCATCGATCTGCTCCTGGCGCTCGGCGCCGGATCCCGCTCCGTGGCGGTCCTGGGGGACATGCTGGAGCTGGGCCCGTCCGCGCCCGCGTTGCACCGCGAGGTCGGCGCCTACCTCGCCGAACAGGGCGTGGGACGGCTCATCGCCTGCGGCGCCCTGGGCAAGCATGTGGCGGAAGGGGCGCGCGGGGCCGGCATGGACGCGGACCGTATCGTGCATCAACCGGACGCCGTCCGTGCGGGCACGGCCTTGAAGGCGCTCGTGCAGGAGGGTGACGTGGTGCTGGTGAAGGCGTCGCGCGGCATGAGGATGGAGCAGGCGGTGGAGATGCTGGCGGGCAAACCCCGCGACGCGGCGACGGGCAAACGGGCCTTGGGGCACTGACCATGCTGTACCTGCTGCTGTACCCGCTGCATACCGAGTTCGCCGCGCTGAACGTGTTCCGGTACCTCAGCTTCCGCCTGATCTATGCGGCGATCACGGCGTTCCTCATCGCCTTTGTCCTGGCGCCGCCGCTGATCCGCCGTCTGCAGGCCATGAAGCTGGGGCAGCATATCCGGGAGGACGGTCCCAGCCGCCATCTGACGAAGGAGGGCACGCCCACGATGGGCGGCATCCTGATTCTCTTCGCCGTGATGCTCTCCACGACGCTATGGGCCGACATCTCCAATGAGTACGTGTGGCTGGCGCTCGGCGCGACGTTCGGCTACGGGCTGATCGGGTTTGTCGATGACTACCGGAAGTTCACGGGGGGCAAGTCCAAGGGCCTGACCGCCGGCCAGAAGATTCTGGCGCAGGGCTTCATGGCGCTGGCGATCGGCATCGCCTTCTATTTTCTGCCCGGCTACTCGACGCAATTGAACGTGCCCTTTTTCAAGAATATCGCGCCGGACCTGGGTCTCTTTTACATCCCGTTCGCCGTGCTGGTCATCGTGGGGAGTTCGAATGCCGTGAATCTGACCGACGGCCTCGATGGCCTGGCGGTCGGCCCCATCATGGTCGCCGCGCTGGCCTACACGGTCGTGGCCTACGTGGTCGGCAACAAGATCATGTCCGACTATCTGCTGATTCCCCACATCGAGGGGGCGGGCGAACTGGCGGTCTTCACGGCGGCCATTTTCGGCGCGAGCCTGGGCTTCCTCTGGTTCAACACCTATCCGGCGACGGTGTTCATGGGCGACGTGGGCTCGCTGCCGCTGGGGGCCGCGCTGGGCACGGTGGCGGTGGTCAGCAAGCACGAGCTGCTGCTCCTGCTCGTCGGCGGCGTGTTCGTGATCGAGGCGATCTCGGTCATCTTCCAGGTGGTGTCCTACAAGTCGCGCGGCAAACGGATTTTCCTGATGGCGCCCATCCATCATCACTTCGAGATGAAAGGCTGGGAGGAGCCCAAAGTGGTTGTGCGGCTCTGGATTATCGCGATTCTTCTGGCGCTATTGAGTCTCAGCACGCTCAAACTCAGGTAATGGGGATTCATGGACAATTATGGTGATCGAATCGGTCGCGGGCTTGGCAAAGAGGCGGGTCACGGTCATTGGGATGGCGCGGAGCGGCGAGTCGGCGGCGCGCCTGCTGCTGGCGGCCGGGGCGCGGGTGACGATAGCCGATGCCAAAGACGAGGCACAGCTTGCGGATGTGCTGGCGCGACTGGACCGCACGACGCTCACCGTCCGTACCGGAGCCGACTATGGTTCTTCGCTGCAGGAGGCTGAGCTCGTCGTGATCAGCCCCGGGGTGCCCGCCCGGTTGCCCCTGCTGCAGGCGGCCCGTGAACGCGGTGTGCCGGTCATCGGGGAGCTGGAGCTGGCGTCCTGGTTCCTGACGGCGCCGGTCATGGCGATCACGGGGACGAACGGAAAGAGCACGACGGTGACGTTGATCGGGGACATGCTGGAGCGCAGCGGCAAGCGGGCGTTTGTCGGCGGCAATATCGGCACGCCGCTGAGCGACGCGGCGCTCGTGACATTCAAGGCCGGCCGGACCGGCACCGCGGCGCCCTACGAGTACATCGTCGCCGAGGTCTCGAGCTTCCAGCTCGAGACCATCAGGCGGTTTCATCCCTGGTTCGCGGCGGTCCTGAATATCTCGACGGACCACATGGATCGCTACGAGGCGCCGGGAGATTACGTGGCGGCCAAGGCCCGGATTTTCGAGAACCAGTCGGAGAGCGACATGGCGTTGTTGAACCTGGACGATTCGCAGGTGGCCGCGATGCGGCCGAGCGTGCGGGCCCGGGCCCTGGGATTTTCCACCAAGGGCCGGCTCGGGCCGGGCATGGAAGAGGGCGTCGTCTGGGACGGCCGGCAGGTCACGGCGACGTTCGGCGGACGGACCGATGCCGTGTGCCGGCGCGAGGACATCCGGCTGCCCGGCTCGCACAACCTGGCCAATGCGATGGCGGCCGTGGCGGCCGGCGTCGCCGCCCGGTGTCCGGTGGACGCCATGCGCGAGTCGCTCCGGACATTCCCGGGCATCGAGCATGCGCTGGAGGCGGTGCGTGAGCGGCGCGGTGTGAAATTCGTCAACGATTCGAAGGGCACCAATGTGGATGCTGTGCTCAAGGCGCTGGAGAGCTTCGAGGAGCCGATCGTGCTGATTGCCGGGGGGCGCGACAAGGGCGCCGATTTCGAACGGTTAAAAGATGCCGTGCGCCGTCGCGTGTCGCATCTGATCCTGATCGGCGAAGCGGCGACGAGGCTGCAGCAGGTCTTGCATGAGTGCCGGCAGATCAGCCGCGCGCCGTCGCTTCGGGCGGCCGTGGAGGAAGCGGCCGCGGTGGCGGGGGTCGGGTCAGTCGTGCTGCTCTCGCCCGCCTGCGCGAGCTTCGACATGTTCGCGGACTACCAGGATCGGGGCAGGCAGTTCAAGGCGCTCGTGCACGCACTGCCAGCATGAACGAGGCGAAAACGGATGGCGTCCAGAATACTCGATGCGGGAACCCTGTCCTTGCCGTGGGCGACCAACGGCGAGCGCCCGCGCAAGCGGGCCTCGGCCGACGGCAGCGTGCTGGCGGTGGCGCTCGTCCTGGCCCTGATCGGGCTGGTGATGGTGTTCAGCGCCAGCGCCGTGGTGGCCGGGAACCGCTTCCAGGACTCGGTCTACTTTCTCAAGCGCCATCTGGCCTGGCTGGCCTTCGGGTTCCTGCTGCTCCAGCTCGCGTCGCGGATGGACTACATGGTCTGGAAACGGCTGGCCCTGCCCGCCCTGGGATTGACGGCGGTGCTGCTGGTGCTGGTCCTGATCCCTTCCATCGGCGTGATGGCGAAGGGGGCCCGGCGCTGGATCCGGATGGGTCCGATCTCGGTGCAGCCGGCCGAGATGCTCAAGCTGGCGGTCATCCTGTACCTGGCGGCCTACCTCGCCAAGCGGGGGGACCGGTTGACCGAATTCATGACGGGATTTCTGCCGCCCTTGATCGTCGTCGGCCTGTTGGCGGGGCTGGTCCTGCTGGAGCCCGATCTCGGCACGATCGTGGTGATCGGCCTCGTGACCTATGCGCTGCTGTTTCTGGCGGGCGCACGGCTGAGCCACCTGTTCAGCCTGGTGCCGATCGCACTGGCCGGGGCGGCCTTCCTGGTCTGGCGATCGCCGTATCGCGTGCAACGGCTCATGACTTTTTTCGATCCGGGGAAAGATCCCACCGGCGCCGGCTTCCAGATGAACCAGTCGTTTCTGGCCTTCGGCAGCGGCGGGCCGTTCGGCGTCGGGTTGGGCGAGGGCCAGCAGAAACTCTTCTTCCTGCCCGAGGCGCACACCGACTTCGTGCTGGCCTTGGTCGGGGAGGAACTGGGGCTCGTGGGAACGGTCTCGATCATGGCCCTCTTCGCCCTGCTGGTACTCAAGGGGTTTCAGATCGCAGGGCGCGCGCGGGATCCGTTCGGCCGGCACCTTGCCTTCGGCATCACCCTGCTCATCGGGGTGCAGGCCTTGATCAACGCGGGCGTGGCGACCGGGCTGTTGCCCACGAAGGGACTGACGCTGCCGCTGGTCAGCTACGGAGGGTCCTCGCTGGTCGTGTCCCTGCTGGCGATCGGCATCTTATTGAGCATCTCACGCGACCGGCAGGGCGGCCGGCAGGCTGGAGCCTATGGGACTAAACGGGGCGCAACGGCGTGACGATGATCGTCTTCGCAGCGGGCGGCACCGGCGGCCATCTGTACCCGGCCGTGGCGCTCGCGAGGGAGTTCGTGCGGCAGGATCCGGCAAGCCGCCTGCTCTTCGTGGGTACGACACGGGGAATCGAATCGAGGGTGCTGGCGCACGAGAGGCTCGACCTGGCGATGATCGACGCGCAGCCGGTGATGGGACGCGGGATGCTCCGTGCCGCGGGCGCCTTGCTCTCGCTGCCGAGGGGACTCCGGCAGTCCCTCGCCTTGTTGCGCGCCCGGCGCGCCGCGTTCGTGCTGGGGGTCGGCGGGTATACCAGTCCGCCGGTGTTGCTGGCGGCGCGGCTGCTCGGGTTGCCGCGGGCGATTCTGGAGCCGAATGCCTATCCGGGCATGGCCAACCGGGTGCTCGGACCGGTTGCCGATCGGGTGTTCGTCGCGTTCGGCGAAGCCGCCGGGTATTTCTCCGCGGCCAAGGTCAGGGTCACCGGCGTGCCGGTGAGGCGCGGGTTTGAAGAGCCGTCGCAAGAGAGAACGGCAGACACGGTGGACCGGCGCCGGCTGCTCGTGTTCGGCGGCAGCCAGGGCGCACGGGCGATCAATGACGCGATGCTCGCGGCGCTGCCGCAATGGGCGGCGATGGGCGGCGAGGTGATGATTGTGCATCAAACGGGCGAGGCGGATTGTGCGCGGGTTCGTCAGGCCTATGACGCAGCGGGCGTGCAGGCTGACGTGCTGCCGTTCCTGTTCGACATGCCCCAGGCGCTGCGGTCCGCGGACCTGGTCGTGTCGCGCGCCGGGGCGATGACGCTGGCGGAACTGACGGTGTGCGGCAAGCCGGCGGTCCTGATCCCGCTGCCACAATCGATCCACCAGCACCAGGCGCACAACGCGCGCGTGCTGGCGCAGGCGGGCGGGGCGGTGGTGGTGCCGCAGCCGGAGCTGACGGGAGAGCGGCTGGCGGGTGAGGTCATGGCGCTGCTGCGCGATCCCGGACGGCTGCAGGCCATGGGGGAGCGGAGCCGCGGGTTGGGCAGACCCGACGCGGCGGAAACCATCGTACGAGAATGCTTGGACTTGATCAGACGCGGGCCTCGAGGCTAGAGGCCCAGGACCATCGGCGAGCGAGTGACGAGGAGATGCGTGCCGCATCTCGTGCCTCGAATCGCGTGGCGGGGGTGACGATGTTCAGAAAGATTCAGCAGATTCATCTGGTCGGGATCGGCGGCTCCGGCATGAGCGGCATTGCCGAGGTGCTGCTCACGCTGGGCTACAAGGTGTCGGGCTCCGACCTGCAGGAATCCGACACCACCAGGCGGCTTCGCGAATTGGGCGGCAAGATTTTCATCGGCCACCAGGAGTCGAACATCGGGGAGGCGCAGGTCGTGGTGATTTCCTCCGCCGTGCAGGCGTCGAACCCCGAGGTCGTGGCCGCGCGGGCCAGGGTGATCCCGGTGATTCCGCGGGCGGAGATGCTGGCGGAGCTCATGCGTCTGAAATACGGCGTGGCGATCGCCGGGGCCCACGGGAAGACGACCACCACGACCATGGTCGCGACGGTCCTGGCGCAGGGCGGGTTGGACCCCACGATCGTGATCGGCGGACGGGTCAACGCGCTGGGGAGCCATGCCCGGCTGGGACGGAGCGATCTGCTGGTGGCCGAGGCCGACGAGAGCGACGGCTCGTTCCTGAAGCTGGCGCCCACGATCGTGGCGGTGACGAACCTGGACCAGGAGCACCTGGACCACTACGGCACCATGGAGCGGCTGGAACAATGCTTTCTCGAATTCATCAACCGGGTGCCCTTCTACGGGCTCGCGGTGCTCTGCGCCGACGACGACCGTCTCCGCGCCCTGCTGCCCCGCGTCGTCCGGCGCTACCAGACCTACGGCCTGCGCGAGACCGGCGGCGCCCCGCCGGATTTTCGCGCGACCGACATCACGATGAAGCAATGGGAGACGGAATTTCGCGCCTCGTTCCAGGGCCGGAGCCTCGGGCCGTTCCGCCTGCCCGTGCCGGGGATCCACAACGTCTCGAACGCGCTGGCCGCGATCGCGGTGGGCATGGAGCTGGATGTGCCCGTCGACTTGATCCGGAAGGGACTGGCCACCTTCGCCGGCGTGGAGCGGCGGTTCCACCTGCGCGGGGAAAAGAACGGCGTCATGATCGTGGATGACTACGGCCACCACCCGACGGAGATCCGCGCGACGCTGGCCGCCGCCAAGCAGGGATGGAATCGGCGCCTGGTGGTCCTGTTCCAGCCGCATCGCTACACGCGGACGCGCGATCTGATCCGCGAATTCGCGCATGCCTTCGATCAGGCCGACGCGCTGTTCATCACCGAGATCTACGCGGCCGGAGAGGCCCCGATTCCCGGCGTCTCCGGGCAGCACCTCGCGGAGTCCGTGCGCGCGGCGGGCCATCCGTCGGTGTCCTGGGGTGATCGGCGGGACGGGCTGGCCGACCTGGTCCGTCCGACGCTGCAGCCGGGCGACCTGGTGCTCACGCTTGGCGCGGGCGACATTTGGAAGACCGGGGTGGAACTCCTGGAGCGGTTGTGAACCTGGGATTGATGACCGGAGGTCACGTGAAACGTCGGACGACATCTCGGAGAACGCCCTCGCGCTGGAGCCAGGCGGACCTGCGCGCGGCGGTGGCCGGGCTGAGGGGCGACGTGACATTCAATGCCCCCCTCAAGGACTACACCTCGTTCCGGATCGGCGGACCGGCGGACGTGCTGGTGATGCCGGCCGATACGGAGGACGTCTGTCGGTTGGTCCGGCAGGCGCGGGCGGCGGAGATTCCGATCTTCGTGCTGGGCGGCACCAATCTCCTGGTGCGCGACCACGGCATTCGCGGCATCGTCGTCAGCCTGGCGAACATGAAGGCGATCGCGGCGGAGCCGGGGCACGTGCTCTACGCCGAGGGCGGCGTCGGGATGCCGACGCTGATGAAGCAGGCGACCAGCCTCGGGCTCTCGGGGCTCGAATGGGCGGCGGGCATTCCGGGGACGGCGGCCGGCTGCGTCGTCATGAACGCGGGCACGAAGCTCGGCGAGATGAAGGATTCCGTCAAGGCCGTGCGCCTGGTGGATCCGGCCGGCCGGATCGTCGACTGTCCGGCCTCGGCCATCCGGTTCAGCTATCGGCGGGCCCTGTTGCCGCGTGGAATTGTCGTCGGCGTCTGGCTGCAGCTCGCGCCGGCGTCGAAGGACAAGATCCAGACGACCGTGAAGGAGTACCTGCGGTACCGGAAGGACACCCAGCCGCTGACAATGCCCAACGCGGGGTGCGTGTTCAAGAATCCCGGACCCGAGACGGCGGGCCGTGTCATCGAGGCGGCGGGCCTCAAGGGCGCGCGGATCGGCGATGCGCAGGTGTCGGACAAGCATGCCAACTTCGTCGTCAACCTGGGCCACGCGAAGGCGGCCGATGTGATCGCGCTGATCAAGCAGGTCGGTCGCACGGTCGAGGAAAAAACCGGGCTGACGCTCGAGTTGGAATTGAAGATCGTCGGGGAACCGTGAGGAAGCCTCTGACCAGGGCGCGCATCGGCGTCCTGATGGGCGGGCGGTCATCGGAACGGGAGATCTCGCTGCGGACCGGCAAGGCCGTGCATCGGGCGCTGCTGCGGCGGGGGTACCGGGCCGTTGCGATCGACGTGGGGGAGTCGCTCTTGAAGCAATTGCAGACGAAGAAGGTGCAGATGGCGTTCGTGGCGCTACACGGGCCGGGCGGGGAAGACGGGACGATCCAGGGATTGCTGGAGACCATCGGCATTCCCTACACGGGCTCGGGCGTGAGGGCGAGTGCCATGGCCATGCACAAGGTGACGGCGAAACGGCTGCTCGCCTGCCACGGCATTCCGGTGCCGGACGGCATCGTCGTGCGCAAGGGCGAGGCGATCGGGAAACCGGCCCGCTTGAAGTGGCCCGTCATCGTGAAGCCGGCGGCGGAGGGATCCACGATCGGCATCTCCATCGTCAGGAAACCCTCCGAGTGGCGCGCGGCGCTCCGACGCGCCCACGCGCATGACCGCGAGGCCATCGTGGAGGCCTATATCCCGGGGCACGAGGTGACCGTGTCCGTGCTGCGGGGAGCACGCGGAGCCACCGCGCTGCCGACCATCGAGATCGTGGCGCCGGGGGGCTTTTACGATTACGCCGCCAAGTACACCAAGGGCCGCAGCCGCTACCTCTGCCCGGCGCCCTTGCCGGCCGGCGTGAACCGGCGGGTCACGGAGCTGGCCGTGCGGGCCTGCGACATTCTGGGATGCGACGGGGCCGCCCGGGTGGACTTCCGGGTGACGCCGCGCGGCAAGCCCTATGTGTTGGAAGTGAACACGGTGCCCGGCATGACCGAGACGAGTTTGCTGCCGATGGCGGCGGCCAGAGCCGGGATGGATTACGACACACTCACGGAACGGATCCTGGAGTCTGCGCTCAGGCGGGCACGTGGATTCAATGGGTAAGGGTCAGGGCATGACGAAGACGAGGCCGATACCAAGGGCGGCGGCTCAGGCCGGGATGGAGTACGACCAGCTCACGGAGGAAATCTTGAAATCCGCGCTGCGTCGCGCAGAGGCGGCACGATGCTGAAGAGCCTGACCGCGGCGGGATTCGGCCGCAAGAAACGGCCGCGCCCGAACATGCAACGGATGACGGCGCGCGCGCCGGGGCGACGGGAATACGGAGGGCGGGCCCGGCGGATCCTGCGCGCCACGCTCTGGACCGTGGCCGCGTCGCTGGGCGCCTGGACGGCGGTCCTGGCCTATGAGGCGGTCGGACCGTTGGTGGCCGGCACGTTCGAGATCCGGGAGGTGCGCGTGACCGGACTGCGGACCGTGACACGCGACGAGGTGCTGGACCGGCTGCAACTGGAATCCCGCGCCACCCTGCTGTCGGTCAGCCCGTCTCAATTGGAGGCCCGCGTGTCGGCGCATCCATGGGTCAGGTCGACGGAGATCAGCCGCCTGCCGTTGCACGTGCTGTCCGTGGAGGTGGCCGAGCGCCGACCGGCGGCGGTGTTGCGGACGCCGTCCTCGGCATTCCTGCTGGACGACGAAGGCGCGGTGCTGACGGTGCTGGCGGAGCGCGAGCATGAGGAGTTGCCGGTGGTGGTCGGGCTCGACCACAAGCGGTTGCTGCAGGGAGACGCCATGGTCCGCCATGCGGCGGAAAACGGGATCAAGCTGGCCGGGTTGCTGGCGCAATCGCTGGACGGCCGGCCCGAAGTCGACCTGAGCGATCCGGAGCATGCCGTGGCCTACGTCCGCGGCATGCGGTTCCAGTTCGGGCCCGCGCCGCTCGAGGAGCAATGGGAACGGTACCGCGCCGTGGACCCGGTGCGCCGGGCCGGCGCCATGAAGGGACAGTCCGACATCGACCTGCGGTTTTCCGACAAGGTCATCGTGCGCGAACGGGAGCAACTGTCATGAGGCATCGCAGGTGCCGTGCAGATAACGTGAACGGACTCGGGAGGGGGTGACAGCATGGCCAGACGGGATCACATCGTAGTCGGGTTGGATATCGGGACCACGAAAATCTGCGCCATCGTGGGCGAGGTGACGGAGGAGGGCACGGTCAACATCGTCGGCGTCGGGTCGAATCCGTCGCGCGGCCTGCGCAAGGGCGTCGTCGTGGACATCGAGAGCACGGTCGAATCCGTCAAGAAGGCGGTGGAAGAGGCCGAGTTGATGGCGGCGGTCCAGATCAATTCGGTCTACACCGGCATCGCCGGCAGCCACATCACGGGCGTGCATTCGCGGGGCGTCGTCGCCTTGAAGAAGCAGGAGGTCACCCGCGCGGACATCGACCGCGCGATCGAGGCGGCCCGTTCCATGGCCGTGCTGGGGCCGGACCGGCGGCTGCTCCACGTGATTCCGCGGGACTTCATGGTCGACGACCAGGACGGCATCCGCGAGCCGCTGGGGATGTCGGGCTCGCGTCTCGAGGTGGACGTGCAGATCATCACGGGCGCGGTGACGTCGGCGCAGAATATCGTCAAGTGCGTGAACCGCGCCGGGCTCGACGTGGTGGACATCGTGCTCCAGCCGCTGGCCTCCAGCGAGGCCGTGCTCAGCGCCGAGGAACGGGAGCTGGGCGTGGCGATGGTGGACCTCGGCGGCGGGACGACCGACCTGGCCATTTTCGTGGACGGGAGCATCCGCCACACGGCGATCCTGCCGATCGGCGGGCAGAACGTCACGAAGGACATCGCGATCGGGCTCCTGACGTCCCAGACGGAGGCGGAGAAGATCAAGGTCAAGCACGGCATCGCGCGGGTCGACATGGTCAAGGATGAGGAGACGCTCGATGTGCCGAGCATGGGCGAGCGGCCGGGGCGGACGGTGTCGCGCCGCGAGCTGGCCGAGGTCATCGAGCCGCGGGTGGACGAAATGTTCGAACTGGTGCGCCACGAAATCACGCGGGCCGGCTACGAGGGCGTGCTGGGAGCGGGCGTGGTCATCACCGGCGGGACCTCCATGCTGGAGGGGATGCCGGATGCGGCGGAGCGGGTCCTGAACCTGCCGGCGCGGCGGGGGGTGCCGCACGGCGTCGAGGGACTGCGGGACATCGCGGGGACCCCGGTGCACGCGACCGGCGTCGGCCTGATCCTGCACGCCTGCCACCACGCGGGCGAAATGGAGGCCGTCGGCGGCCGGAACGGGCGCCGGGTGGGCCGGGTCTTCGGAAGGATGAAGGAATGGATGCTGGAGTTCTTTTGAGGACACGGCGGAGAACGGCTAAGACAATCGAAGTGATCGGCCATGTGCCATTAGGAAAAAGGAGGGGAAGCGATGTTCTCATTACATGAAGGCGACGTGATGCCGGTCCATATCAAGGTCATCGGCGTCGGGGGCGCCGGGTGCAACGCCATCAATACGATGATCCAGGCTGGGCTGAGGCACGTGGAGTTCGTCTCGGCCAACACCGATCTTCAGGCGCTGGGCCGGGCGCAGGCTCCGTTCAAGATTCAACTGGGACCCGAACGGACGCACGGCCTCGGGGCCGGCGCCAAGCCGGAAATCGGGAAGGAGGCGGCGCTGGAAAGCCGCGACGAAATCCGTGAATGTCTCGAAGGAGCCGAGATGGTCTTCGTGACCGCGGGCATGGGCGGGGGCACCGGGACCGGCGCGGCGCCGGTCGTCGCCGGGATCGCGCGCGAGATGGGCATCCTGACCGTGGGCGTGGTCACCAAGCCCTTCCAATATGAAGGGCACCGGCGGATGAGCTACGCGGAGGAAGGCCTGCGGGAACTGCGCCGGCACGTGGATACCCTCCTGGTGATCCCCAACCAGCGGCTGCTCGGCATCGTGGACAAATCGACGCCGCTGCTGGAGGCCTTCAAGGTCGCGGATGACGTGCTGCGGCAGGCGATCCAGGGCATCGCCGACGTCATCACGACGGCGGGCCACGTGAACGTGGACTTCGCGGACGTGCGGACCGTGATGACCTTCACGGGCCGTGCCGTCATGGGCATGGGCGTGGCGCGCGGCCCGAACCGGGCGCAGGAAGCGGCGCAGAAGGCCATTAACAGCCCGCTGCTGGAGGACGGCAGCGTCACGGGCGCGCGCGGGGTGTTGCTGAACATCACGGGCGGCGCCAATATGACGCTGCACGAGGTGGGCGAAGCCGCCTCCATCATCCAGGATGCGGCCGATCCGCAGGCGAACATCATCGTCGGCCAGGTGATCAACCCGGACATCAAGGAGGATCTGATCGTCACCGTCGTGGCCACCGGGTTCGAGAAGGATGAACAGGCGGTCAAACTGTCCGCGGGCGCACGTGCGGCGGCGCCCGCCCAGGCGGCGGCCGAACCGGCCCTGGCCGGCGTCCGCGATTCGGGCGGCGATGAGTCGGGCAAGCAGATGGAAAAGCCGGCCTTCCTGCGGCGGTTCACGAGCAAGCGCGAGCAGCAGGAACGGCTCAGTCTGTCCACGGAGGATCCGTGGGATGTGCCGACGTTCCTGCGCAAGCAGAACGGGTAAGGGAAGGCGGGCGGTCACGACACGCCGCGTGCCGGTGAACCATGCTGATTACGATCCCGAGCTTTGCCGGCGTCCGGCAGGGCGTCGAGCATTTTTTTGGAACGAGGCACGAGCGGCCCGGCCCGATGCGCGCCGCGCGGCTCGTGGTGTCGGTCACGCAGGTGCATGGCACGGAGGTGCTACTCGTGGATCGCGCCGCCGCC
>JBFGRH010000018.1:0-16410 GCA_041563795.1 Nitrospiraceae bacterium
CGTCGGCTTCATCGCCGGCCTCACGGCGCCTCCCGGCCGCCGCATGGGCCACGCCGGGGCGATCATCTCGGGCGGGAAGGGCACCGCGTCGGAGAAGATGAAGGCCCTCGAGGCGGCCGGCGTCCGG
The DNA here is from genome assembly GCA_041563795.1 of Nitrospiraceae bacterium. GTDB lineage: Bacteria > Nitrospirota > Nitrospiria > Nitrospirales > Nitrospiraceae > 2-02-FULL-62-14. Next base: position 128 of record JBFGRH010000018.1, read on the forward strand.
GTGTGCAAGAACCCGGCGGAGATCGGCGCCACGGTAAAGGTTGCTCTGGGACGCTGACGGCCTGCTGCGGGTGGACACCTCCCGACGGGGGCGTTGCGGAAACGCAACGTCCCCGTTGTGTTTTTCGGGGTGGTAGGGCATGCTGAAGTTCGCATCGCACGACAGTTCGACGTATGTCTGCGCTAGTGGCACGGTCGTGGCAACTGGCGGATGAGGGCCTATGTGCGGGATCGCGGGACGCGTCTCATGGGATAAGCCACCCGAGCGAACCACGGTAGAGCGGATGATGGACCGTCTGCGGCACCGAGGTCCGGATGCAGGCGGACTGTTTGCGGAAGGGCCGGTCATCCTGGGCCACCGACGGCTCGCCGTCATCGACCCGCGGCCTGACGCGAACCAGCCGATGTCGAGTGCCGACGGCCGGTATGTCATCGTGTACAACGGGGAGATCTACAACTATCCGTCGTTGCGGTCGGAACTGAAACGCGAGGGAGTCGACTTCCACACCGACAGCGACACGGAAGTCCTCGTCGAGGCCTATGCGCGATGGGGGGTCCAGTGCCTTGACAGACTGAACGGAATGTTCGCGTTCGCCGTCTGGGACCGATTGGCGAAGCGGCTGTTTCTTGCCAGGGACCGACTCGGCGAAAAACCACTCTTTTATTTCCCCCTTCCATCCGGCATCGTCTTCGCCTCTGAACTCAAGGGGCTGTTGACCGATCCAGATGTGCCCAGAAGGCTGGACGCCGGTGCAATCGGCCAATTTCTCTCATGCAATTATATTCTCGCTCCCCATTCGATCGTGGAGGGCGTCTCCAAACTGTGTCCCGCCGAGTATCTGGAGGTCGTGCAAGGGGAACCCTTGCGACCGCGTCGGTACTGGCACCTTGACCGCCACTTCCGCACAAAACGGACTTCCGCCAATGTGGCAGACGCCGCCGAGGAGTTGAGGACGCTCATCGACGATGCCGTGCGGCTGCGCCTGGTGAGCGATGTGCCGCTGGGCGCATTTCTGAGCGGCGGGCTGGATTCGTCGACCATCGTGGCCAGCATGGCGAGGTCTATCGCCCCCCACGATGTACACACCTTTAGCATTGGGTTCCATGAACCCGGATACGATGAACTACCCTGGGCGCGAACGGTGGCCGGCGCGCTCGGCGTGACCCATCACGACGAAACGGTGACGTCGGAGGTCGCCAAGGATGTCGAACACATTGTGCAATGCATGGACGAACCGTTTGCCGACACCTCGATGATTCCCATGTATCGCCTAGCCGGGTTTGCACGGCAACACGTGACTGTGTGTCTGTCCGGTGACGGAGCCGACGAGTTGTTTGCGGGCTATGACACCTACCTTGCGGACAAGCTGCGGCACCTGGCGGGTGGGGTGCCGGGGCCCTGGCTGGCGGCAGGGGCCGGCTGGATCGACCGGATGCTCCCCGTGACGCGGCGGAAGGTGCCCCTGGAGTATAAACTTCGGCAGTTTGCCAAAGGGGTCTCGCTTCCCACGGCGGAGGCGCATTGGTCCTGGAGGAGGATTCTGTCACGGCAGGAAGGGCTGGCGGTCCTGGCGCCTGACTGGGCGCAGGCCGTCTCAACATACCCAGACACGGAGAGGGTGCCGGAGTGGGTTCGGGATGTGGCGGACTGTCACTATCTCGATCAAGCGATGTACCTCGACATCAAGACATGGTTGGCCGACGACATTCTGGTGAAGGTGGATCGAACCACCATGGCACATTCGTTGGAATCGCGAGCGCCGTTTCTGGACCATCGGATCGTCGAATTTGCCGCCTCGCTTCCGGTCGACTGGAAGCTCAATGGATTCCGGAAGAAATATCTCCTCAAGAAGTGCCAGGAGGGACGGTTGCCCAGACCGGTGATCAATCGTCCCAAGAGTGGATTCAACGCACCGGTGTCGCATTGGGTCGGCGACGGCCTGCGGGGGCATCTGTTCGACGTGTTGAGCGGGGAACGGACGAAGAGCCTGTTCAACCGCCGGTATGTCGAAGGGCTGCTGGAAGCGCACGATCGTTATCATGCGGACAACGGTCTGAAACTGTTCGGCCTGGTGTGTTTGGGACTATGGATAAAGCAATTCTGACACCCCTGCCTGGGCGGGAGGACAATGAATGGCACGTGCAATGGTCGCGCTACCGCGATGATGCCCTGTTTCTGTTCGAAGAATGGATTTCTCCTGCCACGCTGGAAGACTTTCGTGATAAGGTCGTCCTCGAATGCGGGTGCGGCAGTGGACAGCACACGGGGCTCATCGCGACCGTCGCGCGGTCCGTGACGGCAGTGGACAAGTACACCGCTGACATCGCGAAGGCGAGAAACCAGTCGCTGACGAATGTGCAATTCGTCGAAGCCGATCTTGGCACGATGGAGCTGAACGGGCAGTTTGATGTCGTGGTGTGTATCGGCGTTATTCACCATACGGATGACCCTGACCGCACGTTTGATGCGATCTACCGCTGCTGCAAGCCTGGCGGGAAGGTCATTGTCTGGTGCTATAGCGCGGAGGGGAATGGGATCGTCAGGTTCCTAGTCGAACCGGTCCGGCGATCGGTGCTGCGGCATCTGCCGAGACGAGCCGTGCAGGCGCTGAGCGTGGCTGTGACGGCCATGCTGTATCCCGTGGTCCATTCAATCTACCGCCTTCCGTACGTCTCCCGACTCCCCTATTACGAGTATTTCGGAAATTTTCGCCGGTTGTCGTTTGACCGCAACGTGCTCAACGTCTTCGACAAGCTGAATGCGCCTCAAACCACCTTCATCCCTGCGTCCACATGCCGTGCGTGGTTTAATCCCGGGCGGTTTTCCTCCGACAGTATTTCGATCCGGCGGTACAAGGGTGTCAGTTGGAGTTTGGTGGGTACGAAAGCGATATGAACGGCGCCGGACTCGCGACCCTGTCGTCTTCCATGACCCATGCGGTCAATTACATGCAATGGATCATCGAGGAGTTTCGTGGATTTGTGGGCAGTCGGATCATGGAAGTTGGACTTGGGTATGGCACGTTTCTGCTTCACTCGGGCCGGTCGGAGGGATATCTCGGCGTGGATTGTGATCAGGAGGTCGTGGCGCTGGTCTCCCGGTCGCACCCCTGGGCGAACGTGTTGGTGGCCGACGTCGGAGGGGAGCAGTTTCTTGACGCGGTGGGCGGGCGGCGGTTCGACACGGTGCTGTGCGTCAATGTGCTGGAGCACGTGCGCGACGATGCCGCGGCGATCCGGAATCTTCTCGCCGTGCTGGATCAAGGCGGGCATCTCCTGCTGTTTGTCCCGGCCTTCCCGTTCTTGTACACGGATCTTGACCGGCTCGCCGGTCACTTGAGGCGCTATACCCGCGCCGGACTGCTCGGGAAGCTTCCCGCGGACGGGATCACGGTCAGGAAGCTGGACTATTTCAATCCCGTCGGCGCGCTGGGCTGGTGGGCGCAGAAATGGGTCCGGCACGATTCCCTGGAGGACCGGAAGGTGTCCGGCCAGGTCATGATGTTCGACCGGTATTTGGTCCCGGTGTCTCGGCAGGTGAACAGGGTCACGAGGCGCTGGTTCGGTCAGTCGGTGATCGCCGTGGTGAGGAAAGATTGATGCCCGTCTCGATCGTTCTGCCCGCGTACAACGAACAGGAGGCCATCGCCGGGACCATCGCGGAGATCCGGCACGTCCTGGAGCAATCGGGGGTGACGGGGTGGGAAATCATCCTCGTGGACGACGGGTCCACGGACGACACCGCTCGGCTCGGGGAGCAGGCGGGGGCGCGGATCGTGCGTCACCTGCAGAAACTGGGCTACGGGAGGTCGATCAAAGACGGCATCGCGGCTGCGAAGCACGACGACATTGCGATTCTGGATGCAGACGGCACGTATCCGGTTGAGAGACTGCCGGTTCTCGTCTCGAAGTTCCGCGAAGGGTACCACATGGTGATCGGCCACCGGACAGGGAAGGAATACCGCAAGTCACTGGTCCGATCGCCTCTGCGCCTGGCACTCAAATGGCTGGTGGAATTTACGACGGGCAGATGGATTCCCGACGTCAATTCGGGGTTCCGCGTGTTCGATCGACGGGAGGTGATCTCGCATTTTCCACGCCTCTGCGACACGTTCAGTTTTACCACGTCGTTGACCCTCGCCTATCTGATGCAGGGACGATTTGTGACGTATGTGCCGATCGAGTACAAGCCGCGAATCGGCAAGAGTAAAGTGCTGTTGTTTCGCGATACCCTCAGGACCCTCCAGTACATCGTCCAGGCGGTCCTCTATTACAATCCCATTAAACTATTTCTGATTCTCGCCGGGCTGGCGGTGGGCATGGCCGTCGCCGGGGTCGCATTCATACTGCTCTTCGGCTTCTCGGCTCCCGTCGTGTTCGGGCTCTCCGGCATGCTTGTCGCCGTTCTCATTGTTTCACTCGGCCTTGTGGCCGACTTACTGAGACAAATCTCGAACAAGTAGCGGAGGAGTCTGGCAAGGTCGAGGTCGTTCCGACGGGAGCAACGGGACTGTGCCGGGCGCGCTGGAGATGCGACCAGGGAGACGGGTGAGCGGAATGATGATCGGGGCCCTTGGCCTGGTCAATCTGCTCGTGGTGCTCGCCAGCCAGTTCGGCGTCTTCCAGTCGTCCGCACAGTTGGAGCCGAACGACGTCCGGCCCAATATCGGCCCGGCGTTTCTGGTTTCCCTCCAGGGATACGAGCACGACGATCTGCTGCTCCAAAGCAGGCTCACGGAATGGAGCAAGGGGACGAATCTCGTCCTGTACGAGAATGGTCGTCCGCTCGGACCATCCAGCCATTCAGTCCGCACCGTCCGGGAGACCGGTCGTGGCGCCTATGCCCGCGTGGGACCGACACTCCTGTTCTCGTCGTCTGACAACACGGACGCGCGGGTGAATGGCCGCACGTACACGCTCACCTACCCGTTGTTTGTCACGCGATCCGTCGCGTGGAGCGTGACGGCATTAAACGCCATGCTCCTGCTCGCTTGGGGCTGGGGGATGGGGGAGGATGGCCGGCGCTCGTTGATCATGGCGGCCAGGTCGACGGTGTCGTCCGTCCGGAGCCATCGCGCCTTCGAGCCGGTTGTCCGTGGCGCCATGGTTGTCAGCTTCGCGGGCGCCATCGTGTTCGTCAACCGGGCTATCTGGATGACGAGCCAGATGCTGCCATGCTTGTTTCCGGACAGCGGTACCTATCTGAGAGGCGCTCCCATGCGCACAGTCGGGTACCCCCTTTTCTTGCAAGCCGCGCTGATGGCATCGGACGACTTTCGCTGGATCGTTCCCATCCAATTGAACGTGCTCCTCGGTTCGTTTGTGGTCATGGCGTGGGCGGTCGGATCCCTGTTAGAAAGCCGGCTGGTGATGCTCATCGTCGGCGTGTCTCTCTTCGTGACCATCCCGCTCCTGTTCAATGCCTCAAATGTCATCTCCGAAGCCATGTTTACCGCCGCCATCTGTCTCCATGTGGCGGCCGTCTGCCGGCTCCTTCACACGAATTCACGTCTCGCGGGCCTGGTCGTCGGCCTGACGATAGGACTTGCGATCGTAATCCGCCCCGCAGGGTACTCGTTCCTTGTGTGCCTGCCGTTGCTGCTGTTTCTCGTGCGGGATCACTGGCGGCGTGTTACGGGTCTTGTGCTTGGCGGGCTTGGAATCGTCCTCCTGACCGCCACCATGGTGCAATATCAGCGCTTTGGGTTCGTCGGGACCCAGGCGATCGGCGGCTTATCGCTCGTCGGGCATGTTGCGCCGGTGATCACGGAGGATTTAGAGAACGACTATCCGGAACTGACGAGGAGAATTGCCCGCCGCCTGAGCCCGTACGTACAGGATTTGCAGGAACCGTCGCCGCCCCTTCAGCATTGGCGGAAGACGAAAGAGAGCTACAATGCTCTGCTCTGGGATCAGATCGTCCCGGAAATCAAAGCCTATCTTCAGGAGCGAGAGCCCGCCCTTGCCGGCGCAGAACGCGAGATCAGAAGTAATGAGCTCGCGATGGCCATCGCACGATCCGCCGTCCGCAGCCGGCCGGTCTGGTACACACGGCATTTCTTTGCGCACTACTATGGTTTGTGGGAAACTTTCGTGTTGGACAGGCCCGCCATGGAGGAATACTTTGTCCTGTGCCGGCATAGGTCCGTGACTTTACTGCGGGACGATCCGAACGAATATCTTCCGTTTCGCCTGGAGTCGTATCGATGGGAGGACCGAAACGATACCGTAAATCGGGACGAGGGTCCGGATGCATGGCTCGAAGGTGCATGGGGCTACGTGCCATATTTTACCCCCGTTGGCGTCCAAGTGGCCTTCGTGGTCACGGTCCTCGCCATGGTGAGTCTCATGGTAGGATGTTTCGGTTCACGCGCCGTAAAGATGCTTGCGTACCAGGCCGTGGCGATCCATGCCAGTCTTGTGCTCATCGCGTCCGTCCAAGCGGGGATTGATCGTTATACAGAGCCGCTCTTGCCGATCTTGATTGTTGAGCTGGTCGGCGGAGCGGTCCTGCTGACCCGTTGGGCGGGGACGGCGCTGTGCTCATCCGTTCTGCCACAACGACAAGCAAGTGATGGCCGAAACTTGGAGAACCGATAGGAAGTGGAGTGTGAGAGGTGATGGGACAAGCTAGCGGCGGACACCCCCTCCCCAGCCGTTATATCGGCCACGCGGCCATGCTCATGATGGTGCTTGGCCTGAGCCTGCCGGAATGGGGAGGTCCCCCCACGGCTCTTGCCGTGGACGCGGCTGAGCGGCTGATCGAAATCCAGGCGCTCTACCAGCAGGCGGCGGTCGAGTCCATGCATGCGAAGGAGAAGACCGATCCCCATCTCAAGTGGACGGCCAAACGGAAAGCCGAGCCCGAGGATGAGGAACGGGCGGCGCAGGCGTTGCAGACCATCCGGAAGACCGTCGAGCAGTACAAGGACTACCGGGTGGCGCTGAACAAGGGGTATCGCCCGTTCCAGCCGGGGGCGCCGCAGCCCTATTACCACTTTACGAAGAAGCTGAACCGCTTCAAGGCCCCCCTCGATTTCGATCTGTCCCAGCCCACGACCCTGCTCTATCGGAAAGCCGATGGCGATTTCGAACTGATCGGGGCGCTGTATACCATCTCGAAAGAGACGGGGGAGCGGGAGCTCAACCGGATGGTTCCGTTGAGCGTGGCCCAATGGCATGCGCATGTGAACGTCTGCATCCCGCCCAAGGGCACGACGGACTGGAGCAGGTTCGGCGTGAAGGGATCGATCGCCACCGAGGCGGAATGCACGAAAGCCGACGGCTGGTTTCTCCCCCAGTTGTTCGGCTGGATGCTGACCGTGTTTCCGTTCGAGGACTCGCCCGAGAAGATCTGGTCGCGTTAGAGGAGGCTGAAAAAAGCTTTTGACCGCGTTCTCGGTCGCCTGCCTCCCTGCGACGCACCGAAAAACGTGCGCCTCAGTCGTCAGGCGTCGTGCCGGCCGGCTCACCATCTCGCCGGCGTCCGCAGGCGTGACGCTCGTTATTCCTCGCGTCGCGGACCCCTGCAGCCTACAACTTGAAGTCTTTTTTGAGCCTCCTCGGGAGCGCCTGCGCGAACAGATTCCTAAACGGAGATGCCCCAGATCTGCTTGGCCAGCAGTCCGATGCCGTAGGTGACGCTGACGGCGATCGTGATGATTACGAGATTCAGCGCAATCCGCTTCGTGACGTCCATGCCGGACAGGAAGGCGAGGAGAGTGGAGACGAGCACCACGATGCCGCCGGCGGTTAGGAGCGAGATCAGCGCGGTCTTGGCGCCGAACAGGACCGGCAGGACCGGCACGAGCGCGCCGAGGAAGTAGCTGCAGCCCACTACCAAGGCGGACGCCAGCGGGTGCTCTTCCATCTGGGGGTCTGCCTTTTCCCCCAGGAACTGCTTCCGCATGGACTCCGTCGACCGGACTTCCTTCTCGGAACTGAGCGCGGCATAGGCCCCAGCGGCCATGGAAATGGACCCGGCCACGGCGGTCGTCGAGGCCGCGATCAGCACGGTCGCCGCATCGCCGAAGGCGCCGAAGAAGCCGCTCACGGCGCCCAGGATCTCCACCAGTCCGTCGTTCAATCCCAGGAAGATGTTCCGGATCCGCTCCGGGTTGATCTTCCGCTCGGTCAGTTGAGAAACCAGCACATCCTCATGCTTGAACTCGTCCATCAGGATGCCCTTGAGGGCGTTTCCAAGCGGCTGGTCCTTGTAGATGGCCCAGAGCGAGAGATACTTCCGCACGCCGTGGACTTCGATCGCTTCGAGGACGAGGTGGATGCCCGTGGTGCCGAACAGCCGGCAGGCGAGGATCATGAATTGCAGTTTCAGCCGGCGGCCCAGGTCGAGGGAAGTCAGGCGGGAATCAAAAAACTTCTTCCAGAAGGCCAGGTGCTGGGTCTCGACGATGATCAGTTCGTCGAGCACCCGCTGCGACTCCGTGTCCGTCGAGATCCGCCGCAGCGCCTGGTACAGCCAAAGGTCGAACAGCTCGTCCAGGATCAGCATCCGCCCAAGCGCGGGATCGTGGGGAAGAGCCGTGGCGGCCATCAGGCAGGCCTCATTCGGGAGAGAAGAGGGAGCCGAGAATGTGGTATCCGCCGTCCACGTAAATGACTTCGCCGGTGATGCCGCGGCCCAGCGAGCTGAGCAGGAAGAGGGCGGTGTCGCCGCATTCCGACTGCTCGGTGGCATGGCGCAGGGGCGCGAACTCGCGGTGATGGTCCACCATCTTGCTGATCCCCGCCACGCCCCGCGCGGCCAGCGTGCGGATCGGGCCGGCCGAGATGGCGTTTACGCGGATGTTCTTGGGGCCGAGGTCGTGCGCCAGGTAGCGGACGGACGATTCCAGCGCGGCCTTGGCCACGCCCATGACGTTGTAGTGCGGGACCACGCGCTCGCTGCCGAGATAGGTGAGGGTGACGACGGAGCCGCCGTCGGTCATCAGCGGGGCGGCGGCCCGCGTGACGGCGATCAAGGAATAGGCGCTGACATCCAGCGCGGTCGCGAAGCCTTTGCGCGTCGTGTTGAGGAACTCGCCGGTGAGCTCCTCCCGCGGGGCAAAGGCGACCGAATGGACGAGAAAATCGAGCTTGCCGAACTCCTTGCCCACCTGCTGCAGAAGGGCGTCGATCTGGGTGTCGTCTCCGACGTCGCAGGGGTGGGTCTTCGAGCCCGGCACGGTCTTGGCCAATTCCTCGACGTTCTCCTTGAGCCGCTCGTTCTGGTAATTGAAAAAGAGCTGCGCCCCTTCGCGGGCCGTGGCCTCCGCGATCGCCCAGGCGATGCTGTGCTTGTTGGCGACCCCGACGATCAGTCCCTTCCTGCCGTCCATCAGCTTCATGAACCCTGCTCCTTATCTGGCGGGTGCGCGTCCCGACCGGGCGCCAAGATACCATGATTGACGGTCCAAGTGAACCCGGTTCCTGCCCGCCGCGGCGTGGTTGCGCGGATGTGCGGGTAAACGTAGAATGGCCCCCGGTCCATCACAACAGGGCGAGGCGGGCATGCGTCTACGGGCTGTCGTGCTGATGAGCGCAGTGCTGGTGGCGGGGTGCGCGGAGTCGAAGGACGAGCGCTATTACGAAACCCACGAAATCAAGAACCTGACCGTGATTTTGCTGGACGACGAGGCGTTACAGCGGCGCTGGCGGTCTGTATCGGGGCAGCCGGCGAGCCGGACCATCAAATTTTCGGTCGCGGGAAGCCAGGTGAGCATGGCGGACACGGTCAAGGGCTTCTTCGACTACAAGACGAACACGATCTATTGCACGAAGGAGGACATCGAGGTCTGCGGGCACGAACTGTTCCACGCCATCAAGGGACGCTTTCATGAGGAGCGGTGACGGGGCCCGTTAGGGAGCGGACGGCCGGTGCCCGCGAGCCTCCGCTCCAGTGCCTGTGGGTGGTCTGTCTCGCGCGGGCTCTAGCGGGGCTTGTGTTGCGCAACCGCCGCATCCACGAGCGCGCCGAGCGAGAGCAGCGCCAGCAGCGTGCCGCCCTGAAACCAGCCCATCGGTTCGAGCTTCCAACTGTGGTCTGTCATCCCGGCCACGAGGCCGATGACCCCGCAGGTAAATGCCAGCACCGCGCCGATCCGACCGACGAGGGTACGCTTGCAACCAACAGGCATAGGGCACCTCCATGGGGTGGAAATCTGTGCAAAGGACCTCACCGCACGAGCGGGCGAACACGGAACCCATTGACGTCAAAGCAATAAAACGAGGCTACTGTGTCAGATGAACGTCAGGCTGTCAAGGTACGCCGGCGAAGGCCGCATCTGACGGAACCGTGCGGCTCGCCAGGCATGAGAACAGGTCGCCTACGCCCCCTTCATCACTCACGGGCGACGCAATAATAATTACACATAGGGCCCCAAGGGCATGGTATGATCTTGAACGAGGGAGAAGCCTCGCTGACTGTCCCATCTCGTCGCGCTTCCGACCTCCTCTCAGCGCGAATGATTCCCCAGTCTCCGCCGCTTTGATACCAGCATCCCTCCGATGCAAAGTGCCGTAAGCCATCGCCGCTCGTCTATTTTATTGAGGGAGACCAGGTGACCTGTCCTCGCTGCCGGGGTTTGATGATTGCCACTGCGCTCATGGACGTGGGACGTTCCACGGACCGTCATTCGGGATGGCAGTGCCTGATGTGCGGGGAAGTCACCGACCCGGTCATTGCCGCCAATCGAAAGCATCACCTTGAGCCGAAACGGAGCGGCGCGCGTCCGCCCGGCTCGCCGGTCATGGCCGTGGACCATGCCAAACGCAAGCGGATGAGCCCCTAGACCGGTTCCGTGTGCCAAAGTGGACATAGCAGTCAACCTCGGAGAATTCGTTAGGGAGGCCCGCACCATGACTACTCACATCGTTTCACGCACCATCCTGGTTGCCACGCTCGCGCTGATACCCTGGATCGCCGGATCGTCCGCCGAAGCGGCGGGGAACGCGCCGAAAGCTTCCGCGCCTCCGACGCAGTTGGAGGGGCGCAGCATCGTGGCCGTGGACTCGGTCGAAGACACGTACCAGGCCTGCCTGGACAGAATTCCCAAGGTCGCGACCGCCGGCCAGCGCATGTTCGCCGAAGACAGCTGCAAGCGGGACCAGGCAACCCGGAAGTTAATCCATGAGATGCCCGTTTACTAACTACACGTGGGAGATGTGACGATCATGAGCGACGGAAAAACGGGACGACCCGCGGCGACGAGCCCCTGGATCAGGCTGCCGAACGGCACGAAGGTCCGGCATCGGACGGAGGGCACCGATGGGGTCGTGGACGGCCTGACGGAGATCGTCGTCGGGCCGGGCCGGAACCCGGACGGGCGCACACAGTATCGCATCGATGTGGCCGGGGCGACCGCCATGCAACTGGCGGCCGAGGATGAACTGCTGCTGCTGACCGATAAAGCCGGGCTGGTCCTCATCCTCAAGCAACAGGAAGGGTACCGCCGCCGGATCACGGAGCGGCTTCAGGCCACCTTTACCGCCGACCGATTCGTGGTGGCGAAATGACGGGGCGGTCGACGCAGGCGAAACCGGCCGACACGGGGGGACCGACAATGACAACGGGCTCGAAGAAGGTCGTGATCAATACAAGCTTTGGAGAGTTTTGTCTCAGTTACACGGCGTTTCGCTATCTGCGCGAACTGGGGCAGCCCGAAGCGCTGGCGGAAGAGGATCTCGGAGTTCACTGGCCGGTGGCGTCGAGACCGGACGAGCCGAGCTTGAACCAGTTCGGCAGGCTGATTCCACGGGATGACCGGCACCTCGTGCAGGCGGTCGAAAAGCTCGGCGTGAGCGCGAACGGGCATGCCGCCAACCTGAAGGTGGTGGAAATTCCGCAGGACGTTCATTGGCAGATCGAGAAAACAGGCGGGTTGGAGCACATCAGCGAACAGCACCGGACCTGGGCGTAGTGGCCACGATTGCCAAGGGTGGACGCACCGTGAAAAAGGTCAAGCCCAAGCCAGCAGAGCGAGGCCATGACGCACCCTCGGGCACGGCGCCCAAACGGGCCAAGCCGCGCCCGCCGCAACCGGTTGAGGACGGGTTGACCTGCAACGAAGCCCAGGTCGAGGACTTGCTCGCCGAAGGGGAGTCAACCTAAGCCGGCCGGGCCTCCTCGATCCCCATTCCCTTGCCGCAGACGCATCCGGCCTCAGGCCCCGAGCAGCGACGGGGTGTGAGGCGCCCCCCATCATCCGAGTGACTTCCGTACCTTCGTGCCTTGCCGACTGCTCCCAGCAGTCTCCCTTCCTTGCCCCTGCCAGGGCGCGGCACCTGCACGTCCCGAATCAAAGATGATAAGATGATAGGCAGGCACACGGCGGCAGTCGCTGCCACCACCGCGTGTCCGGAACCGTTGTCCCTGACACAATATGCGCTCATGAGGCATGAAGGAACCCATGCCAGTTCACAGTCTTGAGACCATTCTCGGGCGTAGGCCTCATTCCACCGCATGGCTGCTCGCCGCGTCGCTGATCGCGGCCCTGACGACAGGGCTGCCCCTGTTCGCGCAGGAGGGCGAGCCGCTCTCAGCGGAACAAGTCGCACAGCATGCCAGGGCCGTGTGGGAAAGCGGCCACCTGAGCGGCGCGCTGGACCTGCTCGGCGATGGGATTCAGGCCCATCCCGACGCGCTGGCGCTGTACAAATTGCGCGGCGACATCCTGGCCACCTCCCGGCGCCCGCGGGAAGCGGTGCAGGCCTACGAGACCGTGCTCGCCAGGAAACCGAATGCGCTGGATGTCCGATGGGCGAAGTGGAGCGTGCTGGTTCGTTCCGGGAGGCGGGAGGAAGCGCTCGCCGAGTTGCGCCACATCGCGCAGATCGATCCACGGAATCCCCTGATTTATCTGCGGCTGGCGCAGGAACTCCGGAAGATCGACCGGCTTGAAGATTCGCTGGCGTCGTTCAAGAAGGCCGTGGAGCTGGCTCCGGACCTGCTCGGCTGGCGGCTGGGGCTGGCCCGTGCGCGATTCGATGTCCTGGATTACCCCGGCGCCTACGACGAGGTCGAATACGTCTTGCAGCGGGTGCCGGCCGGGTCCCCGCTGGAGATCCCCGCCAAGAATCTGCAGGCCATGATCTATGGACCTACGGTCGAGAAGGGCCGACGCTTTGATCACATTACTCCCTCGAAAGTGACGCCGGAACAACGGAAGGAATGGGCCATGCTTCGCGGGGATGCCTGGCGACTCTTCGAGGCGGGCCGATATGCGGAGGCCGAGCCCGTCTACCGGAAACTGCTGGCTCTGAACCCCAACGATCCCACCGCCGTGCATCAACTGGGGCTGACCTTGATGGAGCTCGACCGGTGCCAGGAGGCCATCAACATATTCGGGAAGATCTCCAACCTGAATCCCAGTGACGAAGAATATGCCGATACGGTGTTTCGCATGGGCCTGTGCCTGGTGGAGTTGAAACAGTGGCCGGAGGCCCTGATTCATTTTCAGGTGCTCTATGAGTCGGCCGTGCAATTTGAAGAAAGCGTCAAAGGACGCAAGTTGCCGGAGGGAACCCGCGTGCTCAGCAAGGAGAAGATGGCCGAATGGATCGAGGAGATCCGCCCCCACGTACCGGACGGCCAGAAGCCGGCGGGTGATCAGGCCGTGCGCAGCGCCCCTCCCGCCCCCGAAGGCATCTCGGAGCAGGAACTCTACGAGAAGATCGCGGCGGAGCCGATGGAGGTCCAGAAACCGTTGGATAAGCGGGCGTCGCTCATGGGCCGGGATGCGGACTTCAGCTGGTTTCGGTTTCTCATTCCGGCCAGCCAGGTCATGCGCGACGATTTCCCCACCGGGGAACATGACTTTATTCCGTTGAATCCGGGGGACAGCTTCCCGACCACGCAAAAGGCCATCTACCTCGTGTTTGGATTGGTGGCCTCCTCGTATGATGCGGTGCCGATCACGGCCCAATGTGCGCTGGAAATATCCGAGGTGGCCGGTGAGGCGCGCGCGGTGCTGCAGGACCGGGTCGTCATGTCCATGAGCGACCAGTCCGGCTATTTCATGCTGACCTCTCCCAAGACCGGGTGGATGCCCGGCCTCTACCGCTGCGGGTTCTACGTGGGAGAGCGGATAACCGCGGACACCCATGTCGATGAAGTCCGGTTCCGCGTCGTCGCGTCGCCCCAGACATCGTAACGTACGCGCTCCCGGATCGCCGGCGCCTCTCTAGACGGTGTTTCGCGCCAGCCGGTTGTAGAGCCAGGCCAGGAGCGCCCCGCCTGCCAGCCCGTCAACGAAAGCCCAGGCCAGTCCAATGACGCTGCCGGTCGGACTGATCGTATAGCCTCGATACAGCCGGCCGATGAGCGTCGGCTCACCGGTGGCGCCCTCGAAGAAGATGATCCACCAGGTCAGCGCGAAGATCCCGAATCCCCAGAGAAGACCGCTGGCGAGCGCGAAGGCTGTGACGTTTAATTTCATCGGTTCCGCCCCTTTCCTTGGTGGCCGCCCGTCCCCGTGCGCACGCCGGCGCCCTTCAGCACCGCGAGGTTATCGTCGTTTCGTGATCGCCTCCAGAATGTCCCGCTCCGCCTTGAGCCAGTCATCGAGCGGCCCCAGGCGGCTGCGCTGCTCATAAATTTCATAGGCGCGCATGGCGATCCGCTGGTGAAGCAATTCCACCATCCAGGGTGTTTGAGGGGAGGGTTGAACACCGGGAGCGGGCTTCCGGTTGGTCGCCTTGGGTGTCCTCGGGTTCCTCGCCGTCTTCGATTCCTTCGGTTTGATCGTTGCCTTGGATTTCTTCGGTTTCATGATCCCCATCCGATCGCGGCACGGCGGCAGCGGCCGCGTCACGCTAGGCTAGGCTGACCGGCGGGCCTAGTCAAGCGCTCGCAGGGGGATGGGCGGGAAGGGGAGGAGGGAACTTCAATCGTTTGTCGGTAGCGGTTGAATCGGACGCGCCGGTTCTCGTATAGTGCGGACACACAGGGGATGGAGTCCCCCGTAGAACCGCCTTGGCTAGGCTGATGACTCCTACGCTGCCGATCATCGGAGCGGTGGAGTTGTTGCCGATGACGTGACAACCGCTGCCAAGCGGTTTTTTTGTGCCTGCCAACGAACGGAGGACTCCTGCATGGAGCAGATCTTTTTGACCGCGACCCTGTGGCTGGCCGTGGCCGTCCTGTCCGCCCTCATCGCCAACAAACTTGACCTCTCGATCGCCCTGGTGGAAATCTGCGCGGGGGTGGTGTTCGCCTACGTCGCCGGCTGGTTTGAGCTCGGGGATGTGCTGGGCACCCAGTCCGAGTGGGTGCGGTTCCTCGCCGCCGCCGGAGCCGTCGTCCTGACCTTCCTGGCCGGCGCCGAATTGGACCCGGACGTCCTGCGGTCCAAGTTGGTCGAGGTGAACACCGTGGGGGTCGTCGGGTTCCTGGCGCCCTTTCTCGGCTGTGCCGCCCTTGCGTACTACGGGTTGGGGTGGAACGCCGATGCGAGCTGGTTGTGCGGCGTGGCGCTCTCGACCACGTCGATGGCGGTGGTCTACGCGGTCATGCTGGAGACCGGTTTCAACAAGACGGAGTACGGGAAGGGGATCCTGGGGGCCTGCTTCATCAACGACCTGGCCACGGTAATCGTCCTCGGCCTGCTCTTCGCGCCGTTCACCTACAAGACCCTCGTGTTCATCGCGGCCTGCGCCGTCGTCCTGCTCTCGCTGCCGGCCATGACCCGCTGGCTCACGCAGCGGTACGCGCATCGCACGGCCGCCATCAGGACGAAGTGGGTGGTGCTGGTGCTCTTCGGATTGGGCACGCTGGCCTTGTGGTCGGGCAGCGAAGCCGTGCTGCCGGCCTACCTGGTGGGCATGGCGCTGGCCGGCAACGCGGCGCGGGATGTCCAGTGGATCGCCCGGCTCCGGACGCTCACCATCGGGTTGCTCACCCCCTTCTACTTTATCCGCGCCGGGACGCTCGTCTCCGTGCCGGCCCTGATGACGGCCCCGCTGGTGTTTCTCGCCCTCCTGGGAGGCAAGGTGGTGTCGAAAATCTTCGGGCTCTATCCCGTGATCGGCGTCTTCAGGCAGGAGCGGAAGGAACGCTGGTACTACACGCTGCTGATGTCGACGGGGCTGACCTTCGGGACCATCTCGGCGCTCTACGGCTTCTCCCACGGCATCGTCACGCAGGAGCAGTATTCCTTCCTGGTCGCCGCCGTGATCGCCAGCGCCGTGGTGCCCACCGCGATCGCCGGCCTGGCGTTTCTCCCCTCGCACCTCCTGCAGCAGGCCACGCAGCCGGGTCAACCGGTCAAATCGTTGGACAGCTTCAGC
>JBFGRH010000019.1:0-15826 GCA_041563795.1 Nitrospiraceae bacterium
TCCGGAAAAGCAGGAGTCCAGCACGACCGTGATGTCCTTTGCGGGCAACTTCTCCAACGCCGCATAGAGCTGCTTGACCGGATAGGCCGTGGATTCGACAAAACTCGGATCTCCGTCATAGGGCACGAAGTAGGCCTCGCCGGTCTTGGTATTCGGCGCTCCATGGCCGGAGTAATAGATGAACACCGACCCGTCCTTCTCGACATTGTTCCGCAACCATTCCTCGAAGTATTTCACCAGGTCCGTCCGCGTGGCCCGGTCATTGGTCCTTACGATGATGTTCTCTTCTGGGTAGCCCATCACCTTCGCCAGGTACTCCCCGACCAGCTTTGCATCCCGATCCGCAAAGTCCGCCTTGGGCAGCTTCTCCCGGTATTGCTCAATCCCGATCACCACCGCATATGCGTTTTTCTTCTTGGTTGGGCTAAGGACAGGCACCTGATCGACATCAATGGAGCTACCCGTGACAGCCGGTGGCGGAATCGTGGCGCTAGGAGGCTTGACGTCAGCCACCTGCGGCAGGCCCAGCTCTCGCGCCTCGGCTTCCCGTAACCACTTCGCAATGATGAAATGGCCGTGTTGCTCGGCTAACTGCAGCGCAGTTCCCACACCGCACTGACCACTGTTGGCAACCAGGCTAGCTTGCGCTCCACGATCAAGCAGTAACTTCGCGATCGATGTCTGCCCATACGCGGCAGCATAGTGCAACGCTGTGCAGCCATACGCTCGTGAGTTGATGTCCGCCCCCTTGTCCAGCAGGACGCGAACCGTGTCGAGATGCCCCTTCGTCACCGCATAGTGCAACGGCCGCCATTCCATCATAAAGGCGACAGTTTCCTCCGGGTCTGCACCCTGCTCCAGCAAGGTCTGGGCCTTCTTCGTATCCCCATACAAGGCCGCATCGCCCAGGGGCGTGTTGCACCCCGTCAGAGGGAACAACATGATCAATCCCGCCAGGAGCATCAGCCATCGAGTTGTCATCGCAAGCAACCCCTCACCCTTACTGCTTCACCCGCTCCACAAGGCGGCCACCGGCCCGCTTTTTAGCCTCCGAATCGGCTAAGAGCTGCGGCGTCTGCTCGTTGTTGTACTGCTTGCGGGCTATGCGCTGGACATTCGGCTTCACGTACTCGTAGAGCTCAGCTAGCTCAATCACCCCGTCGTGATTCGTATCGCCGTCCCCTTGGAGGCCCTTGAGGAAGAAGTAGGTGAGCAATCCGTGCCCCTTGTCCTTGTAGGTACTCGAGATCTGATCGCCCGAGCTCGCGGCGAGGACTATGGACTTCCCGCCTGAGGAGACCGTCTTTTCAACTGCGAGCCCCATCGGCCGTGCCCCTTCCGCGAGCACCGATCGCCCACCGGCGCCAGAGAAGCAGGAATCCAGCACGACGGTGATATCGTTCGTCGGCAGGCCCTCCAACTGGGCATACAGTTTCTTCAACGGGTACCCGGTTTTCTCCACAAACGTCGGGTCGCCATCATAAGGAACGAGGTAGGCATCTCCGGTTTTGACGTTCGGCGCGCCATGACCCGAATAGTAGATAAACACCGGGCTATCCTTCTCGACGTTGTTCGGAAGCCAGCTTTCAAGGTACTTGACCAGATCGTTCATCGAGGACATCTCGTTGGTCCTTACGATCACATTTTCTTCCGGATAGCCCATGACCTTCGTCAAATATTCCCCGACCAGCTTCGCATCCCGGTCGGCATAGTCCGCCTTGGGCAGCTTCTCCCGGTACTGCTCAATCCCGATCACCACCGCGTAGGCATTCTTTTTCTTGGGCGAACCGAGGCTGGGCACCCGATCCACGTCGCTCTGGATTATTGGCGTGCTTGGTGTGGGCACCGCCGCCACCTGCGGCAATGGGGCATTGGTCTTATGAATATTCCTGGCTTCGGCCTGCCGAAGTATACGCGCAACGTTTGGCTGGCCATGCATTTCTGCGCATTTCAGTGCAGTCCCATTACACATTCGCGACTCTATAGATGGATCTGCTCCTCTCTCAAGGAGTAACTCCACCATGGGAGCATTCCCATTCCTGGCGGCCCACATTAGTTTCGTTTCACCATCTTTGTTCATGTGGTTGACGTCCGCACCTCGGTCCAACAACAGTCTGGATATTTCCAGACTGGCAACCTTTTTCGAACCGGCAGCCGCCAGGGCCGTGTCGCCTACCCAATTCTTAATGTTGGGGTCTGCACCGTGATCCAACAACATTTTGATGATTTGGAGGTTGCCCTGCCAGACGGCACAAAGAAGAGGGGGGCTGCAATTGTGATCCCATGCCCCAGCCTCTTGGTTAACATTCTCTCATCTGGCGAGCAGGGCACGTACGGTATCGATCTGCTGACCTTCGATTGCTGCGACCAAGACTGTGGAGTTGGCGATCATAAAACGCCTTCCTCCTTTGCTGTTGACATCTTCTCCTTGATCCAGAAGAGAGAGAACGGTCTTGGTATCCCCCTCATAAGCTGCTCTGTGTATGGCTGAGGCGCAGCCGCTGGAAAAGATGAGGAGACAAAATGCGGGGATTAGCACCGACCCACGAGCACTCATGGCCAGCACCTCCGCGTTCGAGGCAGGAGAGCGGCAAAAGTGTAGGCTTACGTGCAGGCAAAATCAAGAAAATGAAAGGCTGGGAAGGGAGCGCGAAGCGTGAAAGGTGATAGGCCCATTAGCGGCCTGTCACCTTTCCACTTTTCTAGCAGGGTGGCATGGACACGAGCGGAAATCGCTGGAGGAGCGGGGTACCCACTGAGCCTTTGCCAGGAAGGAAAGCGGAAACTGACCGAGTCTTCGAGGGAATTTCCGAAGGCTTCCTCCTGGCAAAGGCCAGAAGGGTCGCTCTGGAAGTGCTGAAGCGAGTGGCCCGTGCCACCCTGATCCCCTACCGCGTGATCACGATATCCCGGACAACCCGGCCCTTCGGCCCGAACGGCGCCAACGCCTTCCCGTTCAGCTCTCCCTTGATGCCCCCGGCATTGCCGACCGTCAGCGAGAACTTCTCCTGCGCCTTCCACGTCAGCTTGTCGCCCGGGCGCAACAGCGCCTCATGCGGACTTGCATCGTCGGTCTGGATCACCACCCAGCTCAGCTCCGAGGCCTCCAGCGCCAGAATCAATTCCGTGTCGGCAGAGGCCCCGCTTTCAATCGGGAGGCCCGCGAGGGGGTCGCTCGTCGCCCGCGTCGGCAGCGACGTCGGTTTCCCGGACTGCCCAGGCTCGGTCGCCACAGGCGCGGGGGCTTGCGGCTTGGGCGCGCTCTCCGCCGGTGTGGGCTCGGTCTTGCCCTTGCGATCCGCCTCCCGCTCGGTTTTCACGCGGGGCGCATCCGACTCCACCGGCCGCACGACCGACACCGGTCCCTGCTCGCGTGTCAGCAACAGCACCAGTCCCAGCACCGCCACACCGGCCGCCCCGATCACGGCCTTGCGGTTGGCCTTCCGCTTGCGCTCGTCCTCCACCTGCTGCTGCCGCAGCCGTTCGCGCTCCTCATGCTTGTCGTAGAAGGTCCCGGCCGTCACCGCGAAGCGGCGCATGGCGTCATCTTCGTCCAGCCCGAGCGAGCGCGCATACGAACGGACGAACCCCTTGGCGAACACCTGCTCGGGCAACTTGGCAAAGTTGGAGTCTTCGAGCGCCTTGAGGTACTCCGGATGAATCCGGGTCTTGATGGCGACCTCGTCCAGCGTGAGCCCCTTGGTCTCGCGCACCTGCCGGAAAAACTCGCCGACCGATTCCTTGGTCTCCGCCGCCTGAGCCGTCATAATTTGAGCCGCTCCATCAGGGCCTTGGCTTCCGCCGTCACCGCCCCGCTCTTTTCCTTGTCCAGCGACACCGCCCGCGCGAGCGCTTCCCGCGCCTTGCTGTCTTCGCCCAGCCTGTAGTGTACCCGCCCCAGTTCCAGATAAACGAGGGCCGGCGGCACGTTCGGCGGAATCACCTTCAAGGCCTCCTCAAACGCCTTCATGGCGCCTTGCATGTCGCCCTCCAGCTCCAGAGCCAGGCCCATTTGATAGTTGGCCACGTCGGGCGTCGTGTAGAGCGGGGAGCTGGCTGCCTTTTGAAAGGCGCGGATCGCCTCCTGCCGGCGGTTCTGCTTGACCAGCAATTGCCCCAGGAAATTGTGCGCCTCCGGATAGTCGGGGTCGATGTCGATCACTTCCCGGATCTCGGCCTCGGCCTCCGTAAACTTCTCCTGGGTGGCGTAGATGAGGGCCACGTAATAATGCGCGTCGCGATGCTTCGGGTTTTCCTGGAGCGCTTTTTGGAAGGAGACGTAGGCGCTCTGCTGGTCGCCATTGAGGACCGCGACGCCTTCCTGAAAGTACCCGTCCGCCTTCTTGATGCGCTCCTGGGAGATGCAGCCGGTCACGGCCAGCAGCGCCACGCACAACCAGGCGGCGCTCCAGGCCGACACCGGTCTTCGCACCCCGACACCCGCTTGCATGCAGTGTAACATCAGGCTCCTGATAGGTCTTCGAAATGGGTCAGCCGTTTGAACTCGCGGAACCGTCCTTCAATCTCTTTGTAATCGAGCACGCGCAGCCGGTCAAGACTAAAGGCTTCCACGGTAAAGGAGGCCATCACGCTGCCGAAGATGACCGCCTGCCGGAAGGCGGGCTCGGACACGTTCCCGGTCGCCGCCAGGTAGCCGACGAACCCGCCGGCAAAGGTATCGCCGGCCCCGGTGGGATCCTTGGCCTGCTCCAGCGGGAACGCCGGAGCCCCGAACGTCTGCTTGTGGTTGAACATCAGCACCCCATACTCTCCGCGCTTGACGATGAGGTGCTTCGGCCCGCGGGCCAGGATCGTCTTGCCGACCTGCACCAGGCTCGAATGGCCGCCGAGGGCCCGCGCCTCCCCGTCGTTCACGATCAGCACGTCCACCTGCTCCAGCACCTTCCAGAGCGCCTCCCGCTTGCGCTCGATCCAGAAGTTCATCGTGTCGCAGGCGACCAGCGCCGGCCGCTTCACCTGGCGCAGCACGTCGAGCTGCAGCTCCGGGTCGATGTTGCCGAGAAACAGCATGGACGGCGCCCGGTAGGGCTCCGGGAGCTTCGGGCGGAAGGTCTCGAACACGTTGAGCCTCGTGTCCAGCGTGTGCGCCTCGTTCATCTGATAGCTGTATTCGCCCTTCCATCGAAACGTCTGCCCGGGCCGCCGCTCCAATCCGGTCAGGTCGATGCCGCGGCTCTTGAGGAACGTCACGTGCTTGTCGGGAAAGTCCTCGCCCACCACCGCGAGCAGGTCCACGCTCGTGAAGTAGCTTGCCGCCGTGGCAAAGTAGGTGGCGGAGCCGCCCAGGACCTCCTCCGCCTGGCCGAACGGAGTTTGGACCGTATCGAGCGCCACGGACCCGACCACCAGCAGCTTGCCCATTCACCAATCCTTTCGCTCTTTGAACTCAGTACATGGGTAGTCAGTTATCATTCTTCCGTTCCGGAAACTACGCACTGACGACGGTCAACCCTTACGCCTTCTTCTGGTACTTCCCGATCAGCGGCTTCAGCTTCCTGCGCAGGGCGGCCGGAATCCGCTCCGGCGCCGTGACGATGGCGTACTGCAGGGCGCTCCCGCAGGGACAGGTCACCGCCCCCCCGGCCTTAGGCACCGCCTCCTTTAAGATGCGCTGGGCCTGCGCCACGTTCTTATGCAGGGTCGCCAGGATCATCTCGACCGTCACCGACTCCTCGCTGCCGTGCCAGCAGTCATAGTCCGTCACCAGCGCCATCGTGGCATAGCACAGTTCCGCCTCACGCGCCAGCTTGGCCTCAGGCATGTTCGTCATGCCGATTACGTCCACCCCCCACTGCCGGTAGAGGAACGATTCTGCGCGGGAGGAAAACTGGGGTCCCTCGATGCAGAGGTACGTGCCGCCCCGGTGGACCGTGGCCCCGACCCGCATGGCCGCCTGGTGCAGCGTCTCGCTCAACGACGCACAGACGGGGTCGGCGAAAGCCACATGGGCGACAACCCCCCGTTCGAAAAACGTGCTGACCCGCCGTTTCGTGTGGTCGATGAACTGGTCCGGCAGGACGACATGGCCCGGCTTGAGCGCCTCCTTCATGCTGCCCACGGCACTCACGGAGATCACCCGGGTGACGCCCAGCGTTTTCAAGGCGTAGATGTTCGCGCGATAATTGATGTCGGTGGGGGCGGTCCGATGCCCGCGTCCGTGCCGGGACAGGAACGCCGCGCGCACGCCGTCGAGCGTCCCCACGATCAGCGCATCCGACGGCTCCCCGAAGGGCGTCCGGACCCTGACCTCGCGGATGCCGGCCAGCCCGTCCATGCCGTAGAGGCCGCTGCCGCCGATGATGCCGATGTCCGCCCGGTGCTTCTCCATTCACCCCCCCTGGTTCGCCAGCGCGGCCGACGCGCCCGCCTGGTCGTGCAGCGTCCGGAGAAACCGCCGCACCTCATCCACAATCCGTTCCGCGACCTGCTCCGGAGATTCCGTGCCCTCGATCGATAGCCACTGCAGGCCCGGCTCCTTCCGGAACCAGGTCATCTGCCGCTTGGCAAACCGGCGGGTGTCGCGCTTGAGCCGGCGCACGGCCTCCGCATAGTCGTAGTCGCCGGCCAAGTGCCCGGCCATCTGCTTGTACCCCAACCCCTTCATCGAACCCAGGTGGCGCCCGTATCCCCGGTCCAGCAGCCGCTTCGTTTCCTCCATCAGCCCCTTGGCCAATTCCAGCTCGACCCGCTCGTCGACGCGCCGGTAGAGCGCGGTCCGCTCGCGCGTCAGGCCGATGAGCAGCGGCGCAAAGGGCATCTCGGCAAAGGCATGCCGCTTGTGCTCCTCGGACAGCGGCCGTCCCAGCAGATGATGGACTTCCAGGGCCCGCACGATCTTCACGCGGTCGTTGGGATGCAGGCGGCGGGCGGATTCGGGGTCCACCTGGACCAGTCGCCGGTAGAGCCAGTCCGCTCCCTTCGCGCCGGCTTCCTGTTCAAGGGCCCGCCGGAACTCCCAATCGGCCGCGGGCCCCTCCCACAGGCCGCGCAGGACGGTCCGCACGTAGAGCCCCGTCCCGCCGACTAGGAGCGGAACCTTGCCCTCCTGGTGCAGCCGGGCAATCTCGGCCAGGGCCTGCCGACGGAAGGCCCCCGTGTTGAACGGCTGGTCCGGGTCGACCAGGTCGATCAATCGATGGGGCACGCCCTGGCGCTCCGCCGCGGTCGGCTTGTCCGTGCCGATGTCCATGTCGCGGTAGACCTGCCGGGAATCCGCGGTCAACACCTCCGTCCCCAGCGCCTTCGCCACGAGAATCGCGATGCCGCTCTTCCCGACCGCGGTCGGGCCGACGATGACGACGAGGGGCTTCGTGGGCACTGTGGTCGCACTCGCCATTGCTCTCACCGTCCGAAAATCCTGGCCAGTTCCTCTTCCGGCAGGCGCAGCGCCACGCGCCGGCCGTGCGGGCAGGTCTCCGGAAGGCCCTCCTCCACCCATTCCACGATCAAGCGCTTGATCTCCGGCAGTTCCATCGCGCGGCCGGCGCGCACCGCCCCATGGCAGGCCAGCGAGGCCATGACCGACCGCAGCCTGGTTTCCAGCGGCGAGGTCTGGTTCCACTGCGCCAGATCGTCCACCAGGTCCAGCACCAGGGCGGCGTAATCGAACGGCTTCAGGAGCGCCGGCACGGCACGAATCACAAACGTGTGCGCGCCGAACGGCTCGATGATCAAACCGGCCTGCTCCAGGTCGGGCAGGTGCCGCTGCAACAGCACGGCATGCTGCGCCGGAACCTCCACCGTTTCGGGGAGCAACAGCGGTTGCGACGGGATCTCCTGGGCGAGACGGCTTCGGCACAGCCGTTCAAACAGGACCCGCTCATGTGCCGTGTGCTGATCGATCACGTGCAACTCCGCCCCGACCTGCGCCACGAGATAGACACGGCCGAGCTGCCCCAACGGGACAATCTCCCGGTCCACGGCAGGCTGGAAGGTGGCCGCCTGCTCGCCGGCCAGCGGGGCTCCGGCCTCGCTGCCGATCCACTGGCTGTAGAGGACCGGCGCCACACCGGTGTCGGCGGAGCCGAACGCCCCGGACCGGCCGGCGGCCCGAAAGGGGGAACCGGACGGAACGGCGCCCGTCCCGGCGTCGCGAGGAGCCCCTGGCGCGCCGGTCTCCGCGCCGATCGCCGACCGGACGGCCGACCGTACCGTCTGGAAGACCAGATCCTGGTCGGCGAAGCGCACTTCCCGCTTCGTCGGATGCACGTTGACGTCCACGCGCTCGGAATCCACGTCAAGAAACAACACGAACCGGGGATGCTGCCCCTTGGCCAGGTAGCCGCCATAGGCGTCATACACGGCATGCGCCACCGCGGGGTTCTTCACCGCCCGCCGGTTGACGAAGATTTCCTGCGGGTTGCGCCCCGCGCGCTGGTGCATCGGCCGACTGGTCAGTCCCTCCACCTTCACGCCGGCTCGCGCTCCCGTCACGGGCGCGGCCTGCTCCACAAACCGCAATCCATAGACTTGCAGGATCCGGTCGCGGCGGGAGGACACGGCCGGATAGTCCGCCACCTCCTGCCCGTTGTGCGTCAGGCGGAATCGCGTCCCCGGCCAGGCCAGGGCGGCCTGCTGGACGGCCTGGCAGATGTGCGAGAATTCCGTGGTCGTGGTTTTCAGAAACTTCTTGCGGGCGGGCGTGTTGAAGAACAGGTCCTCGACCTCGATCTGCGTGCCGGGCGCGGCCGCGGCCTCCTCCGACGTCGTGAGCGCACCGCCGGTCATCCGCAGCCGGACCCCGACCGGCTCGGTGCGGGGGGCCGTCACCACCAGCACCTTGGAGACCGAGGCAATACAGGGCAGGGCCTCGCCACGGAATCCGAGGGTGCGGATCGTACCGAGATCGTGCTCGGAGCGCAGCTTGCTGGTGGCGTGACGCTGGAAGGCCAGGGGCGCGTCGGCCGCCGTCATGCCTTCTCCGTCGTCGGTGACGCGGATCGACCGCCGGCCGCCGTCCATGACGTCGATGGTCACCCGCGTGCTGCCGGCGTCCAGGCTGTTATCGATCAGCTCCCTGACGACGGCCGCCGGCCGCTCGACCACCTCGCCGGCCGCGATCCGGCTGACCACCTCGGCCGGCAACACCCGGATTTTCCCGGCCCCGCTGGCGACGCTCATCGCAGTTCCGCGAGCTTGCCTTTCGCCAGCTTGGCTTCGTTGGAGTCCTTGAAGTCCTGCAGGACGCGCTTCAGGTACTCGCGCGCCTTGCTCGCGTTGCCCGTTTCGGACGCGGCCAGACCGAGCTTGAAGAGCGCCGCGGGGACCTTCTCGCTGTTCGGATGATCCGCCACGACCTTTTCGAACGCCTGCATGGCCCGCACGTGGTCTTTCAGCCCGTAGTACGATTCTCCCAGCCAGTATTGCGCGTTCGGGGCGAGCGAGGTGGAGGAAAAGTCCTTGAGAAACCGCTGGAATCCGCTGACCGCCAGTTCGTACCGTCCGTTGAGATAATCGTTGTAGGCCAGGTTGTAGGCGGACGTGGGGGAGATGTCCGGCGTCCCGGGCAACGGCGTTGGTTCGGGACGGGGCGTGATGGACGCCGGCTTGGACTGGGCGGAGATTTCCCCGGCCGCGCTCTCCGGCTTCGCCGGCATCGTCCGGAGGCCGCTTTCCAGCCCTGCCAGCCGTCCCTCGACCTGCTTCAGGCGCTCCAGCATCTCATCCGTCTTGGCCTGGAGCGCCGACGCATCCTTTCCGGCATCGGCACCCGCCTTGGACTCGACGGCCTGCAACCGCTGCAGGACGACTTCCTGTTGTTTGCGCACCTGGTCCTGGGACTTGATCACCGCGCGGAGGTCATCCCGCACCTCCACATAGTCCGCGTGCTTCGCGCAGCCGGCACCCGCCACGAGCAAGGCGCAGGCAAGGGATCGAACTCCAAGCATCAATCTATGTCGCATAGGGTGTCTCTATGTCCTCGATATTCGTCGTCGGTTACGGGAGTTGCGCCAGCTTCTCCTTGGCCTTGATCGCTTCGAAACTTCTCGGATAGGTCTCCACGACCTGTTTCAGCGTGGACGACGCGCGCGCCCGATCGTTCATGGCCGCGTAGGCGTATCCCTTCTTGAGCAGGGCGGCCGGCACCTTGGCGCTGTCGGGATACAACTGTTTGACGCGGTCAAAAGCCGCGATCGCCTCCCCATAGTCCGTGAGCCCATAATAACATTCTCCCAGCCAGTATTGGGCATTGGAGGCCAGCCTCGAGTCCGGATGGCGCCGGAGGAACTCCGAGAATCCCCTCTGGGCCCCGTTGTAATCGCCGCGCTTGAAGGCTTGCATGGACTGCTCATAGTCCTTGTCCTCGCCATCGGCCGCATCTCCCTCGTCGACGGCCGCCGCAACCGGAGCCGATGCCGCAGGACCGGGCGCCGCCTCTCCGGACTCCTTGGCCGGGCCTGGATCCGCCGGACCGCCCTGCTGGGAGGCCGGCTTGCCGCCCTTGGCCGACTTGCCGCCTTTCCCCTTGCTCCCCTGGCCCGCCAGGGCGTTGAGCGTCTTGGCCATGTCGTCGAGGCGGCGGTTTTGCTCCGCGTCCCGGGCCCGGGCCGAGTCCCCGATCTCCTTCAGCTCCCTGGCCACCTCGTCGAAGCGGTGCTTCTGTTCCACGTCCCGCGCCTGGGTCGCCTCGATGACTTTTTTCACCGTCTTGGCCATCTCGTCTACACGGCGGGCCTGTTCCGCGTCGCGGGCCTGCGCCGTTTCCGCGGCCTTCTTCAGCGCCTTCGCCGTTTCATCCAGCCGGCGATCCTGCTCCGCTTCACGCGTTTCGATGGCCTCGCCGACGGTCCGCAACGCCTTCGACACCGAGGCGATGCTCTTGTTCACCTCGGCCAGATGCTCCGAGGTCACCTTCCGGTCCGCCTCCATTCTGTTGGACAGATCCACGAGCGAGAGGCTGAGTTGCGCCAACTGTCCCGTCTGCCCCGCAATGGCCTTGTCGCTGGCCTCGAGCTTGAGGTCCACCATCCGGGCCAGCGCGCCCGAGGCCTCGGCCAGTTTTACTATCTCGCCCTGGAGCCGGTCGCGATCGGCTTTCAGCAGGTTCCCCTGATCGAGCTGAATCTTCTCGATGACGTTCAGTCTCGCCGTCGTCTTGTTCTCCATGTCATCCAGACGACGCTGCACCGACTCGAAGCGGTTGCTGCCCTTGTCCAGGGTCCCGCGGAGCGCCGGGAGTTCCTCCTCCCGAAGCGCCGTCAGTTCCTGGTTGAACCGGGCCCGGGTCTCGCTGATCAACTGGTCGAGATCGGCCCTGGTCTTGGCGATCTTGGCCGTCAATTCCTTATCCTGCTTGACCAGGTCCGATTGCTGCGCGCAGCCGGCCAGGGACAGCAGGAACACGCAGCCGGCCAGTGCGGCCGAACTCTGAACAGGCCCCCGTCTATGCCGCTCGCCGCTCGCCACGCTCCCCTCGCCGTTTATTTCACCCGCAGGACGAGATGCCCGCGCCGGTTTTGCTGGAAACAGTCCTCGCTGCGCTCGCGGCAAAACGGCCGATCCTTGCCATACGACGTCACGGCCAGCCGTTTGGGATCGATCCCCAGGTCCACCAGATAGCTGCGCACCGCCTTGGCCCGCTTTTCCCCCAACACCAGGTTGTAGGCCTGCGTCCCGCGCTCATCGCAATGCCCTTCAATGGTCAGCGCCTTCCCCTGATTGGTCTTGAGCCATTGCGCGTTCGCCGCGAGCGCTTGTTTGCCGGCATCCCCGATCGTCCACTTGTCAAACTCGAAGTACACATCCTGCAACCTCGCCTCGGCCGTGGCGGTCGCCTCCTGCTGCAATTCCTGCGTCCGCTGCTTGGCCGTCTCCGCCGCCTCTGACGAGGGCTCGGCTTTGGCCACGACGATATCGTCGGACACGCGCTCCTCTCCCGGAAGGGTCACGGGGGCCGGACCTGGGGCTGGGGCCTGGGCCGGCGCCGGAGCCTGTGCCTGCTCGGCAACCTTTGGACTGACCGTCCCCTCCTCCGCCGTTTTCAAACCGGATGTGCCCTGGACCGTTTTTCCGCACCCCTGCGCGGAGGCCAGCAGGCACCCGGCCACCACGATCATCCACGCTCTTTGCCACGTCCTATTCATGTGTCTCATGCTCCTGTATGTGTAGACTTTACTGTTTCTCCGTCGGCTGCGGGTCAATCTTCAGGATTTCAGCCGGAGACCAGGCCGGCATGCTGTTGTGCGATCCTTTCGACGTCAACTGCTCCAGGTCCTTGCCGTCTCCATTGACCATGTAGATCTGCGTCTTCCCTCCGGACGTCGAGCTGAACACCAGGTGCCGGCCGTCCGGCGACCAGGACGGCGAATCATCGATGCTCCCTCCGAACGTCACTTGCGCGCGTTTCTGCCCGTCCGGGCTGACCAGGCAGATCTTGTACACGCGCTGCTCGCTCCGGCACACGTAGGCGATCCAGTTCCCCCGTGGCGACCAGGCCGGCGCCGCATTGTAATCGCCGTCGAAGGTCAGGCGGCGCACGTTCGACCCGTCCGCGCCCATCAAGTATATCTGAGGCCCGCCGCCCCGGTCGGAAGTAAAGGCCAGTTCCTTGCCGGTCGGGGCCCAGGACGGCGACAGGTCCCCCGCCGAATGGACGGTCAGCCGCTGCAGGGCCTTGGTCTGCATGTCCATGGTGTAGAGTTCCGAGTTGCCGTCCTGGCTCGTGGCAAACGCCAGCATCGTCCCGTCCGGCGACAGGGACGGCGTGATATTCAACCCGGCCAGCGACACCAGCGGCGAGCGCTTCCCGGTCGAGAGGTCCACGATCTCGATGTTTTGCCTCGTGCGGCTCTGGTAGGAGGTGAACACCAGGAATTTGCGGTCCGGCGACCACTGCGGCGCCAGGTTCAGGAACCCGTCGAAGGTAATCTGCCGGGGCCCGTGCCCGTCATAATCCATCAGGTACAGCTCGCGGGCACCCTTCTGCTCCGAGACATAGGCGATCCGCGTCCGCGCGATGCCGGGCTCGCCCGTATAGCGCGCGACCAGTTCATCCGCCACCCGGTGCGCCATCTGGCGGAGCAAATTCGTGGAACCCACGTAGCGCTTGGCGGCGCCGACGTCGTCACCGCCGTCATAGATAAACCGGTCCAGGAGATAATCGGGACTGCGCGTGCCGATCGCGCCCCAGACCAGCACCTTGATGCCGGATTCGTAGGCCTGCTTGAGTTTCTGCCTGTCCGGCGTGCCCGGACCGGCCAGGGGGATGCCCAGCTTGGCGGCATCGGCCACCGCGAACACCTGCGACCGGCGCAGGTCGGCGCTGAGCACATCCGTCGCCTCCTTGCCGGGACGCGACGGGACCACCCCGTCCTGAAACCCAAGCACGCCGATGGGGACTTTCTGGAAGTCGGGCCGGGTCGCCTCCAGGTAGACATCCGCCGCGCCGGATTCCAGGATGCCGCCCACCAGGCCCGCACCGGCCAGGGCGAGCACCATTCCGACCGCGAGTGTGGACTGGGAACCCCCTCGTCGCGTCATCCGACCTCCTCACCGACTGTAAAGCTGAAATGCGTCTCCAGCATCTCTTCCGCCACATACGGAGGGAACGGCGGAAGCTGTCCCACCGACAGCACGGCCCGTTTCCCGGCATCGTCGTAATAACCGTTCCCGGACTCCCGTTCGATCACCACACCGCTGACGCGGCCGGACCGATGCAATTGAAACTTGATCACGACCTTGTATAACCGTTTCCCAACATCCACGGGCGGCGCCACCCACTGCTCGCTGATCTTGCCCTGCACCATCGCCAGGTACCGGCTCAATCCTGTCTCTTCACCGGTGATTTTAATCGCCGTCGCCGGTTTCGCGGCCGTTTTGGGCTTCGAGGCCACGGCGGCCTTCGGTTGCGGACGCTGGACCTCTTCCAGCTGCCTGGCCAGTTCGGAGAGCGTCGGCTGCCTCTCCTGCGGTTTCTCCTGTGGCTTGGTCGAGGCCACCGGCGGAACGGGAACCGGCGCCCGCTGGTATTCCCCCAACCGGGGGGCCTCCGGAGGCCGTTCGATGCCCCGCAACGCATCACGAAGGCGGTTATCCGCCGACTTCAGCGCCATGTTGTCCCTGACGGACGGCAGAACCGGTTCCTCCGACGCGATCGGCGCGCTGGCCCGCATCTTGGGCACGGCCGGCAGGGGCGGCAGCGCGGGCCGCGCCGGCTGCTCAGTCGGTGGAGTCGGTTGAACCGGTTGTGGGGGCGGTGCCAATTCGACCGGCTCGGGTGTCGGTTTCTCCTCGACCGGCTCTGGCGCCGGGGCCGCTTCCACCGGTTCGGGCGCAGGAGCGTTCGCCGGTTGGGACAGACTGACCAGCGTCACTTCCGTGGCCTGCAGCCGCTCGGCCTTTCTTGGAAACCCGACCCCCGCCAGCGCCAGTCCGAGCAGATGCAAGGCCAGCGAGACAAGCAGCATGCGCCTGACCAGGTCGTTCGAGTCCCCCGGGAGATCCGCGTCGAGCCATGCTGGGTATGCCTGCGCCGTCATGTGCTGCGCCTACCGAACGCGCTCCTCCTTCACCTTCACGGCGGACGAGGGATCCGTCACCATCCCGAGTTTTTCAATACCCGCCCGCTTGATCTCGTCCATCACCCGCACGACCGTGCCGTACGGCACCGCCTGGTCGGCGCGCAGGTAAATGGCGACGTCCGCGTTGCGCTGCTTGGCCTGCCTGAGCTTGAACTCGAGCTGCTCGAGGTTCATCGGATCCTTGTTGAGGAAGACCTTGTTGTCGCGCTGGATGGTGAGGACCAGCCGCTCTTCAGGCTTGATGGTGTTGCTCTTGGACGTCGGGAGCTTGATGTCCATTCCCCGGTACAGCATCGGGGCCGTGACCATGAAGATGATCAACAGCACGAGCACGACGTCCACCAGGGGAATGATGTTGATCTCGGCGAGATACCGGCGGCGCCGGGTGTCGAACATCATGGGCGCACCCCGGCAGGCTTGTTCTTGGCCGGCAGCGCGTTCAGGAATTCGATGCTGAAGGATTCCGCCCGGAAGACCGATTTGCGAATGCGCGTCAGGTAATAATTGTAGGCAATGACGGCGGGGATGGCCGCCAGCAGGCCGGCCGCCGTCGCCACCAACGCCTCGGCGACGCCGGGCGCCACGGCGGCGATGCTGGCCGTGCCCATTTTCCCGATCTCCTGGAAGGCGTTGATGATGCCGACCACCGTCCCCAGCAATCCGATGAAGGGCGTGATGTTGCCCGTCGTCGCCAGAAACGGCAGGTATGATTCCTGCCGCGAAATCTGTCCCTGCATGATATGGCCCACGACCCGCTCGAGATACTGCCGGTCCGTCGCGGGGGATTCCTCCGAGGCCCCGCGCTGACCGGTGGCGTCCCCGTCACGGTCGGAAGCCAGGCGGTCCATGATGCCCAGGAATACCGTCGCGCTGGGGCTGGCCGTCATCCGGCGTGCCTGGCGCCGCAACTCCTCCCGATCAGTGTTCTTGGCATAGGCGCCCAGGAATTGCTGCTCTTGGCGGTCCGCGACGCGAAAGCCGCGCCACTTGGCGATGATGATGGCCCAGGAGACGACGGAGAAGACGAGCAGGACGAGCAGGACCAGCCTGGAGATAAGTCCGAGCGACGCAACGGTTTCCATGGCACCGGCCGGCATGCGAGACTCCTACGTGGCAGCGCCGCCTGACGGCGGCGCTGCCAAACTCCATTGAGACTTAACCGGAAATAAATGGCGGGGCCACGTAATGTGGGGGCCCGTTCCGGCCGGCTCACCAACTCGCCGGCACGCGCAAACGTGACGCTCGTTATTCCTCGCGTCGCGCGTCCCCTCGTAGGCTCCCCACGA
>JBFGRH010000020.1:0-15321 GCA_041563795.1 Nitrospiraceae bacterium
ACGTCGTCTTGCCGTGGTCCACGTGCCCGATCGTCCCGATGTTCACGTGCGGCTTGCGCCGCTCATACTTGCCCTTCGCCATACGTCCCTCTCTGTTAGGTCAGTTCATCCCGGATGAATTAACGCGAGTTCCCCAAAAGCACTGGCGGAGTTTCTCCGGCGCCATAATTTCCTAAACCGATGATGAGGCGCCGGCCCAGCAAGCTCGGCGTGGAGCCCACGACGCGGATCGAACGCGTGACCTCGTCCTTACCAAGGACGTGCTCTACCAACTGAGCTACGTGGGCCACCGCCTCGTCAACCGTCACGCGTGAAAGGTGAAACACTGCCCAGCCGCTCGTGTCGTCCTGCGCGCTTCACGCTTCACATGCTTCCAAGATGGAGCGGGCGATGGGATTTGAACCCACGACAGCCAGCTTGGAAGGCTGGAACTCTACCACTGAGCTACGCCCGCCCGGTTTTCAGACCAAGGTGCTTATCCGGCTCGCCCTAAATAACAGCTCGCCGGTACGAGCAAGCTTTGTTTGGTGGGCAGGCAAGGATTCGAACCTTGGAAGACATAAGCCAGCAGATTTACAGTCTGCCCCCGTTGGCCACTTGGGTACCTGCCCGCCGACACCAGCACCCGAAACGTACAAAATAGTCATCAAACAAAAACACACCACCCCGAATACAGCAAACCGGTCTTCTGGCACCCAGAAACCGGGTGGCTGACTCAGGGCGGCAATAGATTTATTTTAAGAAACGCTGAATTATATGGGGCGAGCCCTGTGTTGTCAAGCTGATATTCTCACACTTGGGCCACGACCCTTCAGCGAGCCATTTCGAGCCATTTTGATGGGCCGGAATGGAGCCTGATTTCCCTCGTGCCACCAAATTGTTCGGACATTCCTTGACTTCAGGAAGAACTATTCGCTAAGGTGCCGCGCAGTTTTCAGACTCAAGAATCCTCGGGTCCACGGCATACGAGACGCGCATGCGAAAATCACCCTGGATGCTGTTGCTCTTTGTGCTCATCGGCGGATTGCTGGGAGGCATTCTGGGGGAGATTCTGCGCGTGATGGCTCCGCAGGAAGGGACCATTCAACGGATATTCACCACCGCCTTGACGCCGGGCATTGACCCGCCCTTCGTCGTCAACCTCGTGCTCCTCAAAGTGACGATCGGTTTCACCCTCAAGATGAACCTCCTCACGTTCCTGGGCATGTTCCTGGGCGTCTATCTCTACAAGCAGGTCTGAGCCCGTCACCCCACTTCTTTGAGGTCTAAATCCTTCCTTTTTAGGGCGCGGATGCGGTCGCGCAGGCCGGCGGCCCGCTCGAATTCCAGGTTCTTGGCAGCCGCTTTCATATCGATTTCAAGCCGTTGGATCGCCTGTGCAAGGCTTCCTGCCCGCGCATACTCCTCAACCGGTTCGGCTGCGAGCGGCACGTCCAGGTAGTCGGCTTCGGCCATCTTGTATTCGAGCTCGGGAATCCGCTTCCTCACGCTTTCCGGGGTGATCCCGTGGGCCTCATTATAGGCCTGCTGAATGCTCCGCCGGCGCGCCGTTTCGTCCATCGCCTGGCGCATGGAGTTGGTCACCGTATCGCCGTAGAGAATGACCCTTCCGGCGCTGTTCCTCGCCGCGCGCCCCGCTGTTTGGATCAGCGACCGGTGCGAGCGCAGGTACCCTTCCTTGTCCGCATCCAGGATCGCGACGAGGCTGACCTCCGGCAAGTCCAAGCCCTCCCGCAGCAGATTGATCCCCACCAGCACATCGAACACACCCTTCCGGAGATCGCAAATGATCTCGGCGCGCTCGAGCGTCTTGATGTCGGAGTGGAGATAGCGCACCTTCACGCCGAGCTCATGGTAGTACTCGGTCAGGTCCTCCGCCATGCGCTTGGTGAGCGTGGTCACCAACACGCGCTGGCCCCGGCCCGCCTCGGCCCGCACTTCGCCCAGCAGGTCATCCACCTGGCCCTTCGCCGGCCGCACTTCGATCACCGGATCCATCAGGCCGGTCGGCCTGATGATCTGCTCCACGACCTCGCCCCGCCCATGCTCCAACTCATAGGGGCCCGGCGTGGCCGACACATAGATGACCTGATTGATGCACCGCTCAAACTCGTCAAATTTCAGGGGGCGGTTATCCACCGCCGAGGGCAGCCGGAACCCATAGTCCACCAGCGTCCGCTTGCGTGAATAATCCCCCTCGTACATGCCCCCCACTTGCGGGATGGTCGCATGCGACTCGTCCACGATGAGCAGAAAGTCTTTCGGGAAATAATCGAGCAGCGTCGGCGGCGGTTCGCCCGGGGCACGGCCGCTGAGATGGCGGGAATAGTTCTCGATCCCGTGGCAATACCCCATGGCCCGGACCATTTCCAGATCAAAGCGCGTGCGCTGTTCGATCCGCTGCGCCTCCACCAACTGGCCGGTCTGCTTGAAGTGGGCGATGCGTTCGTCCAGCTCCTGTTCAATCCCGTTCAGCGCCCGCTCGTAGCGGTTCGGCGCGATCAAGTAATGGGTATTGGGGTAAATCGGGACCTTGGGAATCCGCTGGAGCGATTTCCCCGTCAGCGGGTCGATCTCGTGGATGGCGTCCACCGTATCGCCGAAGAGGTCGATCCGCACCGAATGGGCCTCCGACGAGGCCGGAAAGATTTCAATCACATCGCCGCGGACCCGGAATGTCCCGCGATGAAAATCGACGTCGTTGCGCTCGTACTGGATCTCCACCAGCTTTTCCAGGATCTGGTCGCGGCGAATATCCTTGCCCTCTTCCAGGTACAGCAGCATGTCGTGATAGATCTCGGGCGAGCCCAGGCCGTAGATGCAGGACACGGACGAGACGATGACCACGTCGTTGCGCTCCAGCAGGGAGCGCGTGGCCGAGTGCCGCATCTGGTCGATGGCGTCGTTGATCGACGAATCCTTCGCGATGTAGGTGTCGCTCGAGGGGATGTAGGCTTCCGGCTGGTAGTAGTCGTAGTAGCTGATGAAATACTCGACGGCGTTATGCGGGAAGAACTGCCGGAATTCCTGGTACAGCTGCCCGGCCAGCGTCTTATTGTGCACCAGCACGAGCGTCGGCTTTTGCGCCTGCTCGATCAGGTTCGCCATCGTGAAGGTCTTGCCGGAGCCCGTGACGCCCAACAATACTTGATGTTTCTTGCCGGCCGCCACGCCGGCCGCAAGCTTCTCGATGGCCTGCCCTTGATCGCCACAGGGTTGAAACGGGGCATCCAGCTTGAATGGGCGAACGTCGGCCATGGGGGTCATGGTATCACAAGCCGTTCTTGACAGTCCCCGGGCCACAGCCTATAAGCCAGGGGACGCCATGCGAAATTCCGGTCGCACCTTCATCACCGGTTTTCTCCTTGTTCTCTGTGCTGTTGTGGCCGCATCGTCCTCCCAGGCCCGCACCCTGGTCCTGGATGGCGCCCTCACCTCGTCGTTTCATGTCAAAGACACGGCCGTGATCGCCGCTCCCGCGGACCAGGGCGGTATTGAAGACTTGACGTACCACCTGGTCC
Organism: Nitrospiraceae bacterium; assembly: GCA_041563795.1. Taxonomy (GTDB): domain Bacteria; phylum Nitrospirota; class Nitrospiria; order Nitrospirales; family Nitrospiraceae; genus 2-02-FULL-62-14. The sequence continues at coordinate 3,522 of JBFGRH010000020.1, forward strand.
CTCCGCCGTCTTCCGCCAGCAAGACCTCCAGGCAGGCGGTCTCCGGCTACCGGCACTCCGCGACACCCCCGCCCACCTCCATTAAGGAACGAACGGACGCCTACGGGAACAGAATCCTCGAACTCAACTGGAGGGCGCCGAGCGGGGAAATCACGATCGTGAGCGAGTACGACGTCAAGGCGTCCGTCGAGTTTGCGCTGATGCAGTCCACGGCCCCCTATCCTGTACGAGTCGGCGCCCTCCCCGCCGACGTCGCGCAGTACCTGAAGCCGTCTGAACAGGTGCAGTCAGACGATCAGGGCCTCAAGGATCTGTCGGCTGAGTTGGTCAAGGGCGCCGCGACCCAGGGCGAGGCCGTGACCCGTATTATGAATTGGATCGTGGACCATCTCCACTACACCCTGGAGCCGGCGGGATACGACGCGCTGACGACCAGGCGCGAGGGCAAGGGCAACTGTCAGAACTATTCCCATCTCACCATGGCGCTGCTGCGGGCGGCCGGCATCCCCGCCCGCCTCGTGCGGGGCCGCACGCTCGGCAAGAGTTGGGAGGTGGACGAGGGGAACGGCAAACGGCGCTGGACGGCCCGCTGGGCCGAGGGGCGGCATGCGTGGCTCGAGGTGTACTACCCGGACCAGGGCTGGCTGATGTACGACAGCCAGGCCTACCACCAGTTTGTCTCCACGCGATTCATCCGGATCGAGGTCGGGCCGGACAACAAGGCGGTGCATACGGATGGTTTGATCCTCTGGACCACGCGGGGATCGGCCCGGCCGAAGATTCTGGACGTGCACGTGGAGACCGATTTTACCCAGGACAAGGACGTCGTCAAGGCTCACAAGTCCGAAAGTGCGCCTAAAAACCTGATCTACGCGGCCGCGCTGGTCGCGCTTCCGGCTGGCCCCCCGGCCATGGTTCCTGTGCCACCGCCCATGGTGGCCCAGCCGAAGCCGATGCCTGCTCCGGCAACGCCCGCCCCGCCTGTCGCCAGCCCCCCACCGCCGGCTCCTGCCGTTCCCAAGCCGCCACGGCCCGACCAGCTGCTCAAGCCGGAATCGTTCACGTTCCCGGTGGCCTTCGGCAACCTGGAGTTTCCGAGGGAGATCCGGCTGTTCGAGCCGGTGAAGACCTCCGGGAAGGGACGGTATTCACTGGAGCAGAATTACATGGTGGAAACCGCCGAGTACGTGACGGGCGACACGCTCTATGCGCAGGCGTTCGAGGTGGATCAGCCCCTGCTGCTCACCGACCTCTCGCTGGCCTTGCACCGTTTTGGGGGCGACAGCGGAGAACTCTGGATCGAACTCTACGACGACCACGACGGCCCCGGCGCGCTCCTGGCCAAGAGCCGTCCGGTGCAATCCTGGACGATCCGCACCCCGGCGAACCGCTATGAGTGGGTGCCGTTTTCGTTCGAAGACAGCCGGATGATCGTGCGGGAGGATCGCCGGTACTGGATCATCCTCAAGTTCACCGGCGACCCGATCATCAACTGGTTCTACACCTACGGGAAGGTCGTCAGTCCTGAAGACGGCACGCGGGCGACACCGGCCAAGCACGTCGTCTGGAACCGGATCCTCAACAACGAATTCAATTTCCGCCTGCGCGGGCTGATCCGCGAGTAGCGGACGCTCAGGATTTGCCCGGAGGCGCGGATTCGCCGAGCCGCACAATCTCCTGCACCCGGCGGTCGCGGGCTTCGCGGATCTGCTTTCGGCGTTTCCAGCGATCCCAGGTCCACCACCGCAACTTCTGCGCGAAGCTTACTTTTGGCGGAGGAACGTTTCCGGCTGTCTGGTGCTGAAAATCGTAGCCCTCCGCCTTCTCGCGGTTGGCCACGAACCGTCCATACTGATGCTCGAAGAGCCCCTTGTGGGGATCGGCCATTGCAGACTCCGTCTTGGCGGCGCATCCTACCTCGTGAGCGGGCGCGATGCAACGGCCCCGCGCTCCTTGACCCTTCGATCAACTCAGGGTCAATCCCGAGCGAGAACCTCCGGACAAATGAGGCGGACCGAGGGATTGACTTCCGTCTTTTCAGCCCTATCTCAAAGACATGCAACCGAACCAACCTCCGCGCATCCTGACTCACGACGAACGCAAAGCCGCCGATGCGGCCTTTGCCGGACGTGCGTTCGATCCCTCGTGGTCTGAGGCGGCGCGCAAGATCTACGGCGGCATCCTGGCCGCGCGAGGCCTTCCCGAACCGGTTCCGGCACCAGATTCATCCCAACGGCCTGAGGATCCTGGCCGTGCGACGGCCGGGCCGGAATCCGCTGCGCCGCCAGCAGGGTCTGAATCATCGTCACAGGGAACGGGCGACGCACCGGGTGCCTCCCCGTCCTCACCCCAGCCCAGGTCCTTCTCACGCGACGAGGCCATTCTGGCCGGCGCCTTGATCGACGTCACCCCCATCGCGCACAAGCTGGGCCTGCGGATTCCGGTCACGTTTTCACGGCCCCTGTGGGAGGCTGGCATTACCGCTTCCAAAAACATCCCGGAGGGAGAAGTCGAAGGCCGGGTACGGGACGTCCTCATGGCGTTCCAGCTCAAACTCGCCGCCTCGCGCATCGCGACTCCCCTGGTCGAGTTTCCGGCGATGCTGGCATTTCCGCCCGATCCGGTTCCCCACACCTGTCTCCTGTTCGCCGTCGCCCATCAGGAGGACAACGCCCAGATGGCCCTCACGTTCCTGTTACCCGGCGAAGTCTCCACCGACATCATCCCCTTCAGCGCCGGCGAATGACCTGCATGCGAAGCTGCGTGCGGCTCATCCCGACGTCAGTTTCTTGAGCAACCGCCGCTCGTCCGCCTCATTCTCCACCTCGCCATCCAATCGAGCGTCCCGCAGCCGGTCAAGAATCCTCTTGAACTGAGGCCCGGGCTTGAGTCCCAGCGCCTTGAGATCGGCGCCGGTCAACAGCACCTTGGTGCGCTGGTAGGTCGTGAAATAGGCCGACACCTCGCGTTTAACCGCATCGGACTTGGCCTTGGCCATCAGCAACAGGAGCGTTTCATCCGCCAGCCCGGTCATCAAGCGGTAGACCTCGCTCGGCTTGGGCGGGGGCCGTTTCGTCAGCCGGCGCAGGATCGCCCTGGCCGCCGCATGACCCGCCTTGATGCGGCCTGCGTCCTGTGCCGACATCCCCAGCCGCTTGGTCGTTTCGCCCACGGCCTGGGGCGGCAGCACCTCCATGAGCGCCATGACATACACCAGCCAGCCGTCCAGTTTCCGGTCCAGGTAGAGTAAGCGATACCACCGCATCGCGTCCTCCACCGCTTTCAACAACCCGTCCAGCCTCGCCGACCATGTGAGGTCCGGATGGATGAACCGCAGCAGGTCCAGCTTGGCCAGGCGCGCCACGGCGCGACGCGGCTCGGGCACGGACAGCAGGAGCGTCAACTCGCTCAAGAGTCGGCGACCGGACAGGCGATTGAAGAGGTCCATTTTCACCGCGCCAGTGATCAGCGCGAGGGTTTCCTTCCCCAAATGGAAGCCGAACCGCTGTTCGAAACGGATCGCCCGGAACACGCGCGTCGGATCCTCGACGAAGCTCAGGCTGTGCAGCACGCGGATCGCCCGGTCCTTGAGATCGCGCTGTCCTCCGTAAAAATCGATCAACTGCCCGAAGCGCCGGCCGTTCAGCGCGATGGCCAGCGTATTGATGGTAAAGTCCCGCCGATAAAGATCCTTCTTGATCGAGCTCTGTTCCACGGTGGGCAGCGCGGTCGGATATTCGTAATATTCGGTGCGGGCGGTGGCGACATCAAGCTTGATCCCGTCCGGCGCGACCACGATCGCCGTCCCAAACCGATCGTGCACCTTGACGCGTCCGCCGACCTGTCCGGCCAGCTCGCGGGCGAAGGCGATGCCGTCCCCCTCGATGACCAGGTCCATGTCCAGATTGCCGATGCCCAGCAACAGGTCGCGGACGATGCCGCCCACCACGTAGGCCGCCACACCCAGGCGGTCTGACAGCCGGCCGGCGGATTCGAGCAGGGCGAACGCCCGCTCCGGGAGCCGTTCCTTCATCAGGCTCCGGAGGTTTCGTCGATGATGCGCCGGCTGCGCCTCCATCCCCTTGGCTCGCGCATGGGCCGACGCGAGCACATCATCGTGCAGGGCGCGGAGCAGATCCGTCCTCGTGATCACCCCGATCACCTTCGTGCCGCTGACGATCGGCACAAAGCGCTGGTTCCGCTCGATCATGTGCGCCTCGATCTCGCGGAACGGCGTCTCCGGTCCGGCCTGATACTGGTCCGTCAGGAGCAATTCGCCCGCGCGGGACTCCCCCAGCTTATGAAACAGGGCTTTTTGGACGACCTCGCGGGTGATGAGCCCCTTGTAACGGTCCCTGCCGTCCAGCACCGGAAGCACGTTCACCCCGTAGGTGGTCATCGACCGCTCGGTTTCGATGATCGTCGCCTCCTGCCCGATCGCCTTCACCGGCTTCGTCATCACATCCCGGGCCAGGAGGGTCGGCCGATGCTCCTCCGTGAGAAGGTGCCGGATCCGTTCCGCGACTTCCACCAGCGTCCGGCCCTTCACGCTCGCCGCAGCCGCTTCGGGGTGCCCGCCACCGCCGAAATCCTCGGCAATCCGGCCGACATTAATATCCGCGGTCCGGCTGCGTCCGATGACCTCGACCTTGCCCTCCATCGCCACCGCCACGACCACGGCCTCCACGCCCTCCATCTCGACCAGCTTCTGCACCAGCTCGGAAAGATCGCCCCGGTACCGGTCGTAGGCGCTGGCCGCCAGCAACACCTTGTGGCCGTCCAGATAATAGGTCTCGCCGGCCTGCAGCAGGTCGTTGAGCAGCGTGACCTGCTCCGGGTCAAGGTGGCGGCGCAAGGCATCGGACACCATGTTGAGATCCGCGCCGGAACGCAGGAGGAAAGCCGCCGCCTCCAGGTCACGCGGTGTCGTGGAGGTGTAGGACAGGAACCCGGTTTCCTCGTAGAGCCCGATGGCCAGCACCGTCGCCTCAAACGAAGTCAGGCTGATCTTCTGATGTCGCAGTTGCTCCACGAGGATCGTGACCGTCGCCCCGACCGGCTCCACCGTCCGACGATCCGTCCGCAGGGGTGATCCCGCCTCTCCCGTCCCCTCAGAATCAGGATGATGGTCATAGACGTGGATGCTCATGCCCGGTTTGGCGCAGAGGTCCTTGAACGGACCCAGGCGTTCCGGCTCCTGCGTATCGACCAGGACCAGCCGGGTCACCTTCTCCAGGTCCACTTCTTTCAGCCTGGCGATGCCGAGGTCGTGCACGGCCAGGAAGCTGCGCACGGTCTCCTGCGCACCGCCCGGCAGGGCCAGCGTCGCCCCCGGATAGAGCTTGCGCGCAGCCACCATGGAGGCCAGGCCGTCGAAATCAGAGTTCAGATGGGTCGTGACCAACTCCATGGGGGCATTCTAGCAGGGAACCGGCCGTCCGTTAATCCGGATTACGGGCGGGGGGTTCCCACAAGACCCCTGTGATGAGCGCGCTCCTTCTCGCCATAGGGATCCGATAGGGCTGCCCCACACCCAAAACCCTCCAATACCCTCCTTCGCCTCTCCATAACGGAGGCCGGACAGCCCGTGAACCCCGTCGCACTTTCGTCATTGACTAGGATTCCTTATCCCAGCATACTGCCCGGTAATTGCAGCGAGACATACGATGCCGTCTTTTTGGCGCAGCACCTGGTTCATCGGAGCGACAGGTCTGGCGTGCGGGGTTCCGGCCCTGCTGGCCATCGCCGAACCGGACATCGGTGTGTTTACCGCCGTCGAAGGCAAGGTTTCCGTCCGGCACGCCCAATCACCTGATTCCGACCCGGCCAAACGGCTTGACTCGGTCCTCTTCAGGGACCTCATCGTCACGCAGAAAGAATCCCGCACCAAGGCGCTCCTGAACGACGACAGTCTCCTCACCATCGGCGAACACAGCCGTGTCGAAATCACCGAACACCTGTACGATCCTGCCCGCAGTGTACGTAGCGTGGTCGTCACGTTGGCACAAGGCCGGGTGCGGGCGCTGGTGGGAAAACTCTTCGCCGGATCGGGCTCAAAGTTCGAGGTCCACACTCCCACGGCCGTCGCAGCGGCGCGTGGCACCTATTTCATCGTCTGGCATGTGGACGGGGCGAGCGGGATCGCGAATATCGGCAGCCACGGTGACGTGGACTTTCACTCCGGCGGCCAGACGGTCAACGTGGCCCCCGGCACCTATTCCCTGACACCTCCTGGCGGAGGACCACCGTCCCTGCCGCAGACGGCGACCGGAGGGATTGCGCCGGAGCAGGTCACAGCCGCTGTGCGGGGAACCGACGTCAAGGACTCCACCAACGAATCCCCTGGGCAGGCTGCGCTTGCATCAGGTGGTACAGCTCCCCTTCAGTCCCCTGGCACGGGCACGAACGTATCGGCTGCAACAAGCCGCGCCATCTCCGGCACCACCTCGCCGACATCAACGTCAGGCACGACGCCACCGGCTGTAACTTCAGGCGCGGTTTCGGAAGATACTGGTGGCAGTCCCAGCGTGTTCACCGGCTTTGAAGCCAGAAATACTGGCTCCGCCGGATACACTGGTAGCGGCGGCGGAAGCACACCCCCGAACAGGGGACTTCACCTTGGTCAGCTCGGGCTGCAGCCTGCGTTTGGTTTCTCCACTCCTAACGTGAGCAGAATTCCTCCAGCTGTAATTTCAGGCGCTGTCGATCGCGGTTCTGGCTCGGCTGCTCGCAAGGGTCCACCACCTGGCAAGGGTTCCAAGTAGCCATTCTCATTTGTGCTTGGCACTGAAGGCGAGAAGATCGTCCGGGTAAGGGGCGGTCCTTGCAGCCATCGGTCAGCCGACGCAGTGGCTGGAGACGATTCCCATCGGGAATGCAAACCACGCGGCACGCCCGTCAGCGCACATCCTGGAAAAACGCCCGCGGCAGGATCGGCAGGCGGAATTGTGTGTGAAGGATGATCAGGAGAACCCGGGCGAAACTTTTCCAGATGCCCATCGTCACGAATTTGCGCGAATCAGTGATCACCGCCGGCTCCAGCAGCACCGGCTCCGTGGCCCGGATCAGCTTCTCGCAAAAGGCCACATCCTCCAGTATCGGCTGGTCTGGAAACCCGCCAAGCCGCTCAAACAACGAACGCCGGACGAACATGGCCTGGTCGCCATAGATGATCCGGCTGCGGACGCAGCGAAAGTTGTCCAGGAACGAAATCAGCTTCAACCGCCAGTCGCCACCTGAGAATTGATGGTGAAACCCACCGGCCTGAATTCCCGTGTCATCTGCCATTCGATTCAGACGACTCAGGGCGCCGTCCGGCAAGCGGGTATCGGCATGCAGGAATAACAGCCATTCTCCCCTCGCCGCGTTCGCGCCGGCATTCATCTGAGCCGCCCGGCCCTTCGACGCCATCATCACGACCACGCGCGGCTCCGATCGCGCGATCTCGCGGGTCCGGTCCGAGCTACCGCCGTCCACCACGATCACTTCGTAATCGCCCGGCTGGGCCAGCAGGCTGTGCATCGTTGATGGAAGGGCCTTCTCTTCGTTGTAGGCTGGGATAATAACGGAGATCATGCGGTCAGCCAGGCCGGCAGGTAACCCCTGGCCCGCTCCATGTACAGTCGCGGATCCTCGTCGATGGAATCAAAGAGATCGCCCAGCGTGGAGACCATGCCATCGGTCAGGGCCAGGTACTCCTGCGCACGAGCCCGGAGCTGGTCGGGCGACGTCGTGCCGGCGGCAAAGGCCCGGTCGAGCATCCGCCGGCCGAAGTCGTGGTGGGCCTCCTCCTGAAGCAGCAGGATGCGGCGCACGTGCCCGAACGGCGCGTTTCGTTTCGCCAGTCCCTCCTCGATCCGGGCCAGGATCGCTTCACCGAGGCCCTCGAGAATGAGCTGCTCCGCCATCAATGTCTCGGCGAAATCCCGCCGCCGGAGCGCGTCCTCCAGCAAGGCGCGGTACTGCTCCAAGGCCGGGAGAAAGGGACTGCCGCCAAGATGCCTTGGGGCCAGCCAGGCGATCGCCCCCTGGAAAACCCAGGCATGGGCCAATTCCTGACGCGCCTGGCTCGCGAGAAACCGCTGCATGCCCCTATCGGGAGCCAAGGCCGCCTGCGCAAGGGCGCAGTCATGGGCGAGCCGCTCGCCGTACTCCAGAAAGGTCAGGAGACGGGCGATCGGCGCCCGCTCGTCAGGGCGTACCAGCATAGGCCACTCCGTTCAAGTGCCAGTCATAGTCGAGAAACTCGACCTTGTAAGGCTGCGTGGCCAGGTCGGCGACCAGCTCGGGGTCATCGAGATACCGGCGCACGTAGCCCAGCAGCGACCCGCCGTGAGTCAGAAAATCCGGCTCGAACCATTCAAAGATCTTGGACAGGTAGGCCGTCCGTGCCGCCCGATCGAACCGGTTCTTGGTCGGATCGTTGACGAAGGCCCTGGCGTTTTCCTCCAGTTGCCCATTCAATCGGTCCGCCGTAAAGGCCTGCGAGCGGAGCCGGGGACAGGATTGCGACGCGCAGACGATCGCGAAATGGATGCGCGGCTCGCGGAAATCCGGGATCAGCAGCTTTTTTTCGAGATCGTACAGGTTGATGGATTCGCCCCCCACCCGATGCTGCTTCCCGATGAAATACCGCCACTGGCCGATTGTGGTCAGCGGCGAGTAGCCGTCCAGAATGCCCTTGATCGCGAAGGCGTTGTAGGCATTGATCCAGAAGGCGAGCCGGTGCCGCCGCGTCGGCAGGGCGTTCGGATCCACGCGGTCGAGCTGGTCGAGATAGGCCGCGAAACGGGCGTCCTTCGCCACGGCGGGATAATCGACCACCCCGTCTTTCACATGGGCCTGCAGCACCTCGTCGAACGAATGATGGGAAAATTCGTTCGGCGGGATGGGTCGGGACGGATGGAAGGATTTCGGCACGATCGAACATCCGGCCAGCAGCAGGGCAAGGAACATCCACACCAGCCCACGACTCATGGGATCTCCCGTGGTTTGAGTGACAATGGCGTCATCAGCGCCGAGAGCGGGTGCCGCAGCACCGACCCGATGACCCGGCTACAGAGCATATTACAGGATGATTGGTCCGAGCAGGTCTTGATCGAGGCACGGTCGAAGCGGGTCAGGATCTGTTCGAGCGGCGACTCCAGGAGGTTGCCGGCATGCTTCAACGCCAGGCACGGCGCGACGTTCCCCGAGGAGTCGATGGCGATGCTATGGCGGCCGGCGTCGCAGGGCTCCAGACCATCCCCGCTCAACCACCGGACGTTGTCGTGAAGATAGTCGCGAAAATAGCCGCGCGGGACCAGGTCGGATTGCAACAGGTGCTGGAACAGCGAGCGGGCCGCCTGTCGCTCGTATTGCAGCGCCAGGTCGACTTTTCCGTAACGTTCGATCCCCCAGTGATAGGCCCCCACCACCGGCATGAATCCCTTCGCGCGCGCAAACCGGACCACGTCGGGCACCTCATCGCGATTGGCCTCGCTCACGATACAGGTGAGAAACTTGGGATGGGGAAAGGCCTCCAGCAGTTTGATGCCGGCCAGGACGTCCGGCAGGAGGTCGGCCCCGCGGATGCGCTTGTACCGCTCCCGGTGCAGGGTATCCAGGCTCAGTGAGAGATTCAGCGACAGGTTGGCCAGCCGCCCGACCAGCGCCGGCGTGAATCTGCTCCCGTTGGTAATCAGCGAGAGGCCGAAGCCGAGCTCGTGCAGGTCCTCCAGCACGTCCGGCAGATCCCGCCGCAGCAGCGGTTCCCCGCCCTGCACGAAGACGAACCGCAGCCCGTCCCGGTAGAGGCCGGCAAAGACGCGCCGGATTTCCTCCCGCGTCATCTCGTAGCGCCCTTCGTTGAGCGGCAGCCCGCAATAACCGCAGGCGGAGTTGCAGCGCAGATTGACCTCGAAAATGGCAAGCAGCGGCTTGCCTTGCACAAGGTTGCTGAGCGGCTTCACGGCAGCGCGGATCGATCCCGTATCCATGCGTTAGGCCTGCACCTGCACGGTGATTTCGTGCAGACCGACCGCGCCATCCGGGAAAGCCGGCTGCTCCTCGGTCATTTGCAGTCGGCCGGTTCCATCCGTCGCGCGAACTTGCAGATCGTACCGGCCCGGTGCGGGCAGCTCCCAACGATAGGTCCAGAACCGCCAGGCGTAAGGAGACAGTTCCGGCTCCAGGGTCGCTTCGTGCCAGTTCTCGCCTCCGTCCGTGCTGACCTCGACCTGTTGAATGCCCCGCGTGCCGGCGAAGGCGTAGCCTTGCACCACCGTCTCCCGCCCCTTCACGACACCGCCATGGCCAGGCCGGTCGATGTGCGAGGACGTCTTCACGACCGCCTCGTCGGACCAGCCCTTCTTTTGGTAGTAGCCCTTGTAGTCCCGATCGACGATCTCGATCTCCGTGAGCCATTGCACGTTCTTCATCCCGTAGACGCCAGGGACGATGATGCGCGCGGGGAAACCATGGCCAAGCGGGAGCGGCACGCCGTTCATCCGGTGCGCGATCAGGACATCCCCCTCCATTGCCCGCGCGCATGGAATGCTGTCCGAATAGCCGTCGGCGGCCCGAAACACGACATCCACGGCGTCCGAAGAGACCGCGCCGGCCTCCTCTAAGATTGTCCGCAAGGGCACACCCTCCCACCGGGCCGTGCTGATCGCGTCAGCGGCCAGGCCGTTGCCGACGCATTCCAACGTCACGATTTCGGAAACGGTCGGACGGGCCAGGAGGTCGTCGTAGACCAGCGTGACAGGCTTCTCCACCAGCCCCTTGATCGAGAGCGACCATTGCTTGAGGCGGATGTCCGGCGGGCTCCGGTAGGAGGTGACGTAGAACTTCTCGTTCGGGGTGAGCGCGGGCCTGGCGCCGGGAGCCTCGCGAAACAGCTGATCCAGGATGCCGGCAAAGGCAGGCCCCGGCAGCGCCGACGCGACCGCGGCGCCGCCCGCGAGTTTCAGTAAATCTCTCCGTGACAGGTGAAGCATGCGCCCCCGCTTACGATGGTTCGGCGAGGAGATCCTGGATCAACCGTTCCGTTTCACGATACCGGCCTTCGCCGATCTGCACGGACCGGATCACGCCCTTCTTGTCGACCAGGTACAGGGCCGGCCAGTACCGGTTGCCGTAGCGGTTCCAGGTGACGAAGTCGTTGTCGATCGGCACCGCGTAGTCGATCTCGTGGTCCCGCAGGTACCGCTTGACCTTCTCCACGTCCTTCTCGTAGCTGAACTCCGGCGAGTGGACGCCGATCACGACGAACCCCTGGTTCTTGAACTTCTTGTACCACTCCTTCACATGGGGCTCGACGTTGCGGCAGTTGTAGCACCCGAAGGTCCAGAACTCGACCAGAACTACCTGGCCTCTTAATTCGGCGAAGGACGTCGGCTTGGCGTTCAACCACGTCTCGTTCTGGATATCCGGCGCCTTCATGCCAACGCCCGCCTCAGCCGCCGACGCAAGGAGGAGAGTCGCCACCAGCAGCGCTGCGGGCGTCACGAGACCGAATTTCATCCCTTTACGTTTCACGCGTCAGGTCTCACTTGGCTTTCGCAAACTCGATATCTCCGTAGTACGCCACCGCCGATTCCTTCGTATTGTCGGTATCGCTCATGATGGCCACACCGTTGATCATCGGCGGCTCTTCTTCAAAGGCTTTCCGATAGTCTTCGTAGATGTTCCGCTCTTCCTCCATCCAGACGCCGATTCCTTTCGGACCGCTCCGGACCACGATCATCTTGGCGAAATCCGTGTAGGCATTGTCGACGAACAGCCCCTGCGGCGCCTTGGTATCCCAGATATAATTCAG
>JBFGRH010000021.1:0-14780 GCA_041563795.1 Nitrospiraceae bacterium
GCCGCCCAATTGCGCCCAGGTCGCCCCGACGCCGATCAGCGCGCCGACGACCATCAGGACCATCATGCCTCGCACAAATTGTGGTTTCATTGTCACGCCTCCCTTTTTCCCCTCACAGCCAGCCCTGCGATTACGGTCTTGCCTCGTACGGCAACCTCGTTCTGTTCCACGCTTCGTTCTCCGGCCGCGCCAGGGGCGTGAGGACATCCTCACTCATGCCGCTTCCGGCCCCGTGGTACGCCTTGGGCATGCCGGTCACGTCGTCCTACCCGACCAGGCGAATCGGTTCCCTGACAGCCATGTCTTTCAAAATCGGTGCCATCCACTCGACAACACCCGTCACGGTCGCAGGAGGTGCTGCGTACGTGGGGTTATACCCTGCCAGTATTCCCACGGCCAGGCCAAACAGAAAAGTGACAAAAAGTGCGCTGTGGGACAAGGGCACCAACTGTGCGCTTTTCACTACCGGTTTGCCAGGGACAGCCATGCGGAGGCTCGCAGCGGTCAGTTCAGGCTCTAGCATGAAAAATCCAAGAATGGGCATGACCCTATATCGACAGCCATACGAATCATCGCGTAGTGAGGCGAGTGAGGATAGAGTGAACGGGCAGCAAAGTCAAACCGGCACTTGACACACAAGCCCTTGATAATACGCGCCTAACATTGACAATTATCGTTTGCCAGGAACGGGCTTCGCAGAAGAATCAGGTGAAGGCCACTGTTTCAATTCCGACTCGAGCTGGAGAATGGCATCCTTCTGCCCCTGCGCACGGGCCAGGGCCAGCGCGCGATTCAACTCGGCCTTCGCGCGGGGCATGTCGCCGAGCGCGCGATAGCTCCAGTACGACCGCTGCGCGTAGGCGAGCGCCTCGTCGTGGCGGCTTTGCGCCTCGGCCACCCGTGCCAGTCCGCTCAAATCCGCCGCGATGGCGGATCGGTTCTCGACCGTCTTGTCCATCTCCAGCGCCGCCTGAAAATGCCCGTGCGCCTCATCGAGTTTCCCGCCTGCCTCGGCAATCAACCCGAGGTTCGCCAGGTTGGCCGCCTGGGCCGGACGATTTTCGAGCGCCTGGTTGATCGCCAACGCGGCCTGGAACGAAGCCCCCGCCGCTTTCAAACGGCCGGCCTGTTTATCCAGCAGCCCGATGTTATTCAGCAGGACCGCCTCGCTCTGCCGGTTGCCGGTCTCCCGGGCCAGCGCCAGTCCCCTGGCATAGAACGAGGCCGCCTGCTCCATCTCTCCGGCCAGTTGGTGGGCGGTCCCGAGATGTGTCATCGTGTCCACCAACAGATCCGGACGCTTCAACGACTCGGCCAGGGCCAACGCCTGCTGGTGGAGTTGAATGGCCGCGGATGCCTCCCCGTCCAACGCCATCACGGCGCCCACATCGTTCAAGGCCTGTGTCATCCCCGGAAGATCGTCCAGGCTTTCCGCCAGCTGCCGGGCCTCTTCGAAGACAGCCCTGGCCCTGGCCCGGTCACCACGATCCAGCGCCCGGTGCCCCTTCCAATGGAGGGTTTGGACCCTGGCCGCCAACGGCGCCTCCGTGTTCATGGGCGGGCCTCCGACGCAGGCCGCCATCAGCGCGACCGCGCCGACCATCAGGCCGATGGCGATATTCAGTCTCCGACCGGTCACTTCTTGATCTGATCCCCCCTGAGGCTTTGCAACCCGTTCCCTGCCCGACCGGCCTCCTTCGATTCGGCATTCTTGATCATCGTGCTCACCGGAAACGTTTTCTTGGCTCCACGGACGATCAGGTTGACATCCTCCAGGGTCGCATTGGCGGTGTGCACGAGCGGCGGCATCTCCTTGGCCAGATTCTTGACGGATTCGGTCGCGTCCCTGATGTTCTTGACGGCCTCCTGGGCGGAGTCGCTCAAAGCCGGCAGTTTGCCCGTCACCGCCCGCACGTCCCCGGCGATGTGGTCCAGCGTGCCCACCGTCTTCTTGATCGACGCCGTCAGGTCCGGCAGCGACGCGGTGGTCCGCTCCACCGCCGCCGCAGTCCGTTGCACGGAGGCCACCACCGTCGGCAGTTCCTTGGTCGAGCGCTCAACGTTCACCAGCACCTGCCCGCCGGTCTGCACGGCCATGTGCACGTCCTTCGTGATCTCCTCGACGCGGGCCAGGGTCCGCTCCACGGAGGCCAGCACCGGCTTGATCTCATCCATCATTTCCGCCATATCGCGCGGCTCCACCACCTTGATGGTCGCCCCGTCCTGCAGGATGGGCTGATCCATACTGCCCATCACGATCTGCACCCGTGTCTGCCCCACGAGCAGGTTGCTCTTGCTCACCGTGGCCACGGAGTCGGTGCGGATCTTGTCCTGGAATTCCTTGCGGACCTGCAGCGCCACATGGATGGCGCCCCGGCTGTCGAACGCCACCTCCTGCACGCGGCCGATGGGAATGCCGGCCATCAACACCGGCATGCCCGGCTCGAGGCCGTAGGACTTCGCGATCGTCGCGACCAGGAGGTATTTCTCCTCGAAGAGATGCTCCGCCTTGGCCATGAAAATGCCGACGACGATCAGGCCGGCCAGCGGGATCATCACGAAGGCACCCACGATCTGGGCGATCCGTCCCCACGACATGGAATGGGCATAATGCATCTTCATTTCATCACCTCTTCAAGATTGTTCATGACGCGAGCCGGCTGTCCGTCCTGCCGCCCAGGTAGACCTGCAAGGCCGGATCGGGATGCCTCGCCAGTTCCGCATAGGGACCCACCGCCTCGATTTTCCCCCGACGCACGAACGCGATCCGGTCGGCTTGCCTCAGCAACGGCGACGGGTTGTGGAGCGTGGCCAGGACGGTCACCGCATGGGTTCGCCGGTGTTCGGTCAGGATCCAGTTGACCCGCTGGACCATTTCGGCGTCGAGCCCGGCCATCACTTCATCGAGCAGGAGGAGTTCCTGGTCCATGACCAGGGCGCGCGCCAGTGCGGCACAGCGGGCCTCCCCCGCCGTGAGTTGGGCCGGGAAACGCCCCTCCAGCGCCTTCAGACCCAGCGCATCCAGAATCGGCATGACCTGGGGGCGCAATTCTTCTTCGTCGATCCCCTGATGGTACACCAGCGGCAGACAGACATTCGTGTAGAGCGTCATGTTGCTCCGGAGACCGGGCTGCGGCAGCACCACGCCGATGCGCCGCCGCAATTCCCCCAGCCCCTCGTTATCCAGGGCCGCCAGATCCTGGTCGAACACCCGGACGGTTCCCTGTTCCGGCAACACCAGGCCGGTGCACAGTTTCAGGAGCAACCCCTTGCCGGATCGACCCGGCCCCACGAGCAGCAGGAAGTCCCCGGGCGTGACCTGGAGCGTGAAGTCCACCTGCCATCCCTCGCTCTCCATCCCCACCTGAACGTTGCTGAGTTCCACGGCATATTTCATGCGGCCACCGCCATGATTCAAAAATACGCCGCCACCGTGACCAGGATGTCCAGCAGCAGGCAGATCGTGACGGAATTGATCATGGCCTTGGTGGCCTGCTGCGGCACCTCGGTGTGGGACGCGCGGACCGACAGGC
Organism: Nitrospiraceae bacterium; assembly: GCA_041563795.1. Classification (GTDB taxonomy): domain Bacteria; phylum Nitrospirota; class Nitrospiria; order Nitrospirales; family Nitrospiraceae; genus 2-02-FULL-62-14. The sequence goes on from JBFGRH010000021.1 coordinate 3,534, forward strand.
CGTGATGGCAGCAAATCACGGCCACCGCCGTTCCGAACAGGATCCCCTTCACCGCCGTGACCAGCACGTCCACCAGAGACAGGGACTGCACGATCGCATGGCCGAACACATGGAACGGCATCGTCAGCTTGATCCGCGCGATGATGAACCCGCCGAGCACGGCCACCGCGTCGAAATAGAAAATAAGACACAGCATCGAAAGGACCACGGCCACCACCCGCGGCATGATGATGTACCGGGACACGCGGATCCCCATCAGTTCGAGCGCCGTGATCTCCTGGGCCACCCGCATGTTCCCCAGTTCCGTGGTGATCGCGGTGCCCGAACGTCCGATGACGATGAACGCCGTCAACAACGGCCCCAGCTCCCGGATGATCACCACGACGATGATGCTGCCGATCAACCCTTCGCCGCCGACCTTGGGCAACTGGGTCCCGGCCTGCGTGATCACGATCAGCCCCAGCATGAGCGCGATGGCGCTGACCACCGGCAGGGCGTCCACGCCGGTGAAGAGAATCTGACGGAACGTCACGCGGAGCGACGCCCAGCGTCCCTGCCGGCCGGGGGTGACCAGCTCGCGCGCCGTCAGGTAGACCTGCGCGGAAAGGTCCGTCAGATACAGGTATCCGTCGATCGTCCTTTGTCCGAGCCAACCGATCACGCTGGACCTCTGCGCCGGCGCGCATGGATGTTGAAGGGGTCAGGGAGTAGAGAATCTTCCGCGATTCTAGGAGAAATGTCGGGTGAATGCAACGAATGCCCTTTGCTCCTCCGCCATTTGACAAGGTGCGGGAACGGGCCTAGACTTCGGGCCGTCAATTTCTTGCCGGCCCGATCATCGCGCATGACTCACGCACAGGCAGAGAGGTACGTAATGCTGGTGCTTCGACCGACCGTCGCCGCCGTCACCGTCCTGCTGGGACTGACCGGCCTCCTGCTCGGCGCCCCGGCCGTCACGCTGGCCGACGACCCCCTGGAGGAGATCAACAAGCGCTTCCAGCAGCGCAAGGACGCCGGCGATGCCGCCCTGCTGGATGTCCAGCAGCAATACCAGGCGCAACGAACCGCCATGGAGGCCCAGTGGAGGCAACGCGAGCAGGCCATCGCCGCCCGGTGGCAGCAGATGAAGCGCGACATCGAGTACAAGTGGGACCGCGCGCGCCAGTCAAGCGAGAAGGAATGGGTGGACTATTCGCCCTCCTTTGAGGCCCGCAGCACCGTGGATTTCGAGCAGGGCGTGATCGCGATCACCGCGCTGGTCCCGATCGGCGACGCCGGATCCTCTTCCACAAGCCCCGCCTCGGTGCTCCTGGCCATGCGGAAGGCGCAGGCCGAAGCCGCCGGCCTCGGCGCGCCCGCCCTGGCGGCCGCGTCCGTCGATGATCCTGCCAGCGTCATGCTCGCGCGCGCGGCCCTGCCGGCCGCGTGGGCGAAGATCCTCCGGCAATTCGAGCAGGTGTTTTCCAGGGAAGCCAAGGCCGGCCGGCCCATTCTCGCCAACCAGGTGGTGGCCAAGTCCGGCGCACCCGTCACGCCCCAGGCGGCCAAGGCCTTCGTGGAGTCGGAAGTCCTTCCCCAGGCCGTGGTCGAGGACAAGCCGATGGTGGCGCAGGACGGCGTCACCCGCGCCCAGGTGACGGTCACGGTGCCGCTCGCGCCGGACCACCTCCAGCAGCGCGCCCAGGTGTACCGGGACGACGTCACCGCCCAGGCGAACCGCCACGGGATCGACCCCCGCCTGCTGTTCGCCATCATCCACACGGAATCCTATTTCAACCCGCTCGCGCAGACGCCCTCGCCCGCCTACGGCCTCATGCTGCTCGTCCCGCGGGGACCGGCCCGCGATGCCTACAACTACCTCTACAAGAACGACATCGTACTCGACGACAACTATCTCCAGGACCCCGCCCACAACGTCGAGCTCGGCGCCGCCTACCTGCACCTGCTGCGACGCCAGCTGGTCCCCAACCTGGAAGAGGGCGACAAGAAGAACTACCTCGTCGCCTGCGCCTACACCTGGGGGATGGACAAGACCCGTGACCAGATCGTGAAGCAGGCGCGCATCCAGGACCTCACCCCCACGCAAGTCTTCACCCTGCTGACCCAGAAAACCCCGGAACAGACGCGCGTCTATCTGAAACGGGTCAAGGACCGTATCGCGATGTACGACGCCCTGACGACACAGTAGCGCCTTCCCCCTCCGGCTCCACCGTCATCGCGGTTTCAACCCCCCGCACTTTATTAGGTCTCGTAATCGGCGCGGCCGGAGCGCGTCCTCGTGCCAGTCGGATTTTGTCGATGATTTGACTTCATCCGGCTCTTTGCATAGTCTGCACTCTCATCGAAACTGCGAGGCTAGTGGTGCCCGGACGGACATCCAAGTACCTATTTTCCGAAGGCGCCCTCGGCGGCTTCATCACCCTGCTCTGCCTGATCGCCTATTTCGGGGACTGGCCCTCGCTCCGCTCCGTCGAGTCCTGGACCTACGACGTGCGCGCCTCGCTGCGCGCCAACCCGAAACCTTCCGACCAGATCGTCATCGTCGGCGTGGACGAGGAAAGCCTGACCAGGATCGGACGCTGGCCGTGGCCCCGGTCCGTGATCGGGGAACTGCTCGACATTCTGCGGGAAAGCGGCGCCAAGGTGATCGGCGTCGGCTTTCTCTTCTCCGAGCCGGACCAGAACCAGGGCTTGCAGGAAGTACGGGCGATCCGGAGGGAACTGGCGCTCCAGGGCCAGTCGGTACCGGAGCCCAGACCCGGCCCCAAGGCGCGCGAGAGCGGGCGACGCGCCCAGGACATGCTCCGCATCGCGCTCGATCTCCTGGGCGAGGCGGAGGGGCGGCTGGACCACGACGCCAAACTGGAAGCGGTCCTGCAGCGCACCCCGCAGGTCGTCCTGCCGATCCTGATGGAGCGGGGAAAACCGGGAGGCGAGGCGGAGGAAATCCAAAAACCGGTGCTGGCCAACGCCCTGGCCTCTCCCAAACGACCGTTCGACACGGAGACCCTGCTTCAAATCGAAACGCGCAAACTGATTCCCCCGCTGCCGGCGTTCCTCTCGGACGGCGTGGCGCTGGGCCACCTCACGTTTATCACGGACCGTGACGGCAAGCTCCGCCAGGAGCAACTGGCCCTGGAGCACCGCGGCCTCCTCTATCCGTCCTTCGCGCTGCGCATCCTGAGCGCCTATCTCGCGGTCCCGACGGGTCAGATCACGGCCCAGCCGGGGACCGGCGTGACGGTCGGAACGGTGGGCCTTCCGACCGACGAAGTCCTGCGCATGCCCATCAGTTTCAACGGTCCGGCGGGGACATTCAAGGCCGTGCCGGCCCATGCGGTGCTGACCGGGCAGGTGCTGCCGGAGACCTTTCGCGGCAAGCTCGTGCTCCTGGGGCCGGTGACCCCGGAGATCACCGGCCTGTTCGTGACACCGACATCCCGCGGGATGTCGGGCATGGAGGTCGTCGCCAACGTTCTGGAGAACGCCCTTTACAGGAACCTCATTACGACCCCTCCCTGGGCGTTCAGGGCTGAACTCGGCATGCTCCTGGGCTTTGGCCTGATTCTGGTGGTAGGCCTTCCCCGGCTCGGCACGCTCGCAGCCTCTCTGGTCACGGGGGTGCTCTTGGCCGGGTGCCTGGTCGGCACGACGCTGGCCTTTGCCCGCCACGGCTACCTGGTGACAGCGCTGTACCCCAGCCTCCTGCTCATCCTCGGGTTTACCACGCTGGCGACACGCCGGATCCTGGCCACGAGCAAGCAGCAGGAAATGGTGGTGGCCGACAGCATTGAATCGAACAAGATGCTCGGGCTCTCCTTCCAGGGACAGGGGATGCTGGACCTGGCCTTCGACAAATTCAAGAAATGCCCGCTGGACGAATCGGTGATGGGCCTGCTCTACAACCTGGCGATGGACTTCGAACGCAAACGCATGTTCAACAAGTCCGTCGCCGTCTACGAACACATCGCGACGCAGAACCCGGATTTCAAGGACATCCAAGCGCGCGCCGCCCGGCTGAAGGAAGCCGATGCGACGATGACGCTGGGGACCGGCCGCATGCGCGCCTCCGGGGACAGTACGGTCATCGTGACGGGCGGCGCCGCCCGGCCGACGCTGGGTCGCTATGAAATCGAGAAAGAGCTTGGCCGCGGCGCGATGGGCACCGTGTTTCTCGGCAAGGACCCCAAGATCAACCGGTTCGTCGCCATCAAGACCCTGCGGTTGGACGAGGTGGACCCGGGGATGGCCGCCGAGGTCAAGGAGCGGTTCTTTCGCGAAGCCGAATCCGCCGGACGCCTGAACCATCCGAACATCGTGACCATCCACGACGCCGGCGAGGAGCAGGAACTGGGCTACATCGCCATGGAGGTGCTGGACGGCAAGGACCTCAAGGAGTGGTGCCGCAAGGACAATCTGCTGCCCGTCAAGCAGGTCCTGGAGATCGTCGCGGAAGTCGCGGACGCGCTCGACTATGCCCACAGCCAGGACGTCGTCCACCGGGATATCAAGCCCGCCAACATCATGATGCAGAAGGACGGCACCGTGAAGGTGACGGACTTCGGCATCGCCCGCATCACCTCCACGTCGAAGACCCAAACCGGCGTGCTGCTGGGCACGCCCAACTACATGTCCCCCGAGCAGATCACCAGCACCAAGGTGGACGGCCGCGCCGACATCTTTTCGCTCGGCGTCGTGCTCTTTGAGATGCTGACCGGCGTGAAACCGTTTCAATCCGACAACCCCGCCACGCTCATGTTTCAAATCGCGAAGGAGCCGCACCCGTCGATCCTCACGCTCCGCCCGGACCTGCCGGCGGCCTGCACACCCATCGTCGACCGCGCGCTGCAGAAGGATGCGGCGCTACGGTACCAGCGGGCTTCGGAAATGGCCCAGGCACTACGGACTTGCGCTCAGGGGCTTTCCTAAGTACACTACGCGGCGGTTAGAGGAGGAGGAGGACACCGGGATGGCAAAGCTCGTGGTCAAGGCGCACGGCGCCGTCATCAAGGAAGTCCCTATCGACAAGGCCCGCCTGACGATCGGCCGCAAGCCGGACAACGACATCGTGCTGGACGACCAGTCCACCTCCGGCCACCACGCGCGTGTCATCCAGATCCAGTCGGTCTATTTCGTCGAGGACGCGGGCAGCAGCAACGGCACCTTCGCCAACGGCAAGAAGACCGACCGGAAGCAGCTCGTCAACGGCGACCAGATCACCATCGGCCAGTATACGCTCGTCTACCAGGAGGAGACGACGGGCTCCGTCGTACCGCCGACGAAGCCCTCCTTCGACGCCGAGAAAACCGTCGTCATGACGCCCGAACTCCAGCGGGAATTGCTCAAAGCGCAGGGCGGCAAGGCTGCCGCGGTCGCCGCGCAAGCCAAGCAGGTGGTGACCCTCAAGGTGGTAACCGGCTCGACGGACAAGAAGGAGTACCGGCTGAGCGGTCCCGTCGCCATTATCGGCTCCCATGACAATGCCACGATCAAGCTCAGCGGGTGGTTTGCCCCCAAGCGCGCGGCGCTGCTGAACCGCCAGGGCGGGGGCTACGCGGTCACCATGTCGGAAGAAGGCAAGAAAGTCCTGGTCAACGGCGCCGCCATCCAGGGCTCGATGGCCCTCAAGGATGGGGATCTGATCGAGGTCTCCGGCGTGACCCTCCAGTATTCCGTGAAGGACGAATAGCCACCCCGTTGTTCGTGGCCTCGCCATCTGCGTCCGTCATCCCCGCTGGTCACCACATCTGAAACACGGTGAACATGCATCGGCTGCAGGCCCGTCTGATTCTGACCGCCCTCACCCTCCTCCTGTCCTCCGGCTGCCAGACGGCCGATCGGACGCTCAGCAGGGCGGAACAAGTCGTCGTCAACCCGACGCTCAGAACCGCCGTCGGGATTGCCGCCGGCAAGTCACCCGAAGCCGTGATCAGAAAACGCCTGGAAAGTTACGCCCGAAATCCCGTGCGGCTGGTCAAGGACCTGCGCCAGGCGCAGCGGGACTACGAAACGCTGAAAAACGCCCTCACCGGGAAGGTGAGCAAGACGTGGGGCAAGAAGGAGGTCCAGCTCCCCGACCGGACCCACTACGTCAAATACACCCAGAACTACAAAAGCCGGGCGATCGTGGACTTTGACAAGGGCGAGGTCCTGGTGGAAACGCTGGACACGAAGGACCCGCAAGGGAGCCTGAAGAATGCGATCGTGACCACGCTGCTCACGCCCGATGACCCCCGCGCCGTGGACCTCTTTTCAGACAAGGGCGTGACGTTGACGAGCGACCGGAACCCCTACCTGCTCGGCCTGGTGCTCGACCAGCACGGCAAGCCCGTCCGGACGCCCGCGGAGGCGGAAGCCTTTGCAGACTACCTGGTCGTGAACAAGAAGACCACGCGGTCGATCAAGCAGGACGGAGGCTCCAAGACCGCTCACGTCGTCTCCATCGCCATGGTCCCGAACTTCACCAACAAACAGGCGGAGAAATACCGGCCCCAGGTGAGCCGGTATGCGGAGCAGTACAAGGTGAGCCCCAATCTAGTCTTTGCGATTATCCGGACGGAGAGCAACTTCAACCCCTTTGCGGTCAGCCACGCACCGGCCTACGGGCTGATGCAGCTCGTGCCCACCAGCGGGGGACGGGAAGCCTACCGGAAGGCCAAGGGATCCGACACCACGCCGTCGAAGGAATATCTCTTCAACGCCGACAATAACATCGAGCTGGGCTCGGCCCTGCTCAACGTCCTGCTCTACAAGCAGTTCGAGGACGTGGACAACGAGGTGTCGCGCGAATATTGCGCCATCTCCGCCTATAACACCGGCCTCCGCAATGTCCTCCGGACGTTTTCGAAGGACGTGGTCGCCGCGATCAACCAGATCAACAGCCTCGAGCCCCCCGCCGTCTACGAGAAGCTGCGCCAGAGCCTGCCCTACCAGGAAACGCGCGACTACCTGGTCAAGGTCACCTCGTTCCGCAAGCAGTTCGTCAGCGCACAATAAAAAACGCCTGCCGGCATTCCGCCGGCAGGCGTTAGATTCGCCAGCCCCCCGTTCGGGGTCGCTCGACTTCTACCGCGGCGAGGCTCCCCGCCAGGCCCCACGCTCCGAATGATGCCGGCCAGCCGGACGCCCGTGCGCCGACCGACGGTGCATCGGTTGGTGTCCGCGCTGGGACACCGCCGGAGCCGGGCTCCCGGCCGCAAGCGGCACGGCCTTACCGAGCAGCTTTTCGATCGCCCGCAACTGGTCGTGGTCCTCGGCTGTCACAAAACTGGTCGCCTTCCCCGTCGCATGATTGCGCGCGGTGCGCCCGATCCGATGGACATAGTCCTCCGGACAGTTCGGCAGGTCGAAGTTGACGACATGGCCGATGTTCGCGACGTCGATGCCGCGGGCCGCAATATCGGTTGCCACGAGCACTCGGAAGGTTCCGCGCTTGAAGCCTTCCAGCGCCGCGCGGCGCTGCGAGAGGCTCCGGTTGCCGTGAATCACGGCCACCTTGTGCCCGGCACTCCCCAACAGGCGACCGAGCTTGTCCGCCCGATGCTTCGTGCGGGTAAAGACAAGAACGGAATCCTTGTCCGCACCCAGCAGCGACACCAGGAGATTGGGCTTGCTGTCATGCGTGGTGTGGTGCACCGCCTGGGCGCAGCCGGTGACCGTCGTGGCCGAACGGGACACCATCACGGAGACGGGATCCTTCACGTTGGCTTTCGCCAATTGATTCAGATCGGACGGCATCGTGGCCGAGAAGAGCAGCGTTTGCCGCTCTTCGGGCATGGCTTCCAGAATCTGATTGATCTGGGGGGCGAACCCCATGTCGAGCATGCGGTCGGCCTCGTCCAGCACCAGGATCTTCATCGGCGCCAGGTTGATCGTGCCGTTCCACATGTGGTCCAGCAACCGTCCCGGCGTCGCGACGATAATGTCCGGACGCTGCCGAAGGCCCCGCACCTGCGCCTGCATATCGGCACCGCCGACGACCGTCGTGGCGAAGATCCGCATGCCGCGGCCAAGCTGGTCGATCACACCCTGAACCTGGATGGCCAACTCTCGGGTTGGCACCAGGATGAGGGCGTGCGGCTGGCCTTTCGGCATCTTCGCGAGGCGCTCGATGATCGGAATGACAAACGCGGCCGTCTTGCCGGTACCGGTTTGCGCGCATCCCAGCACATCACGTCCCTGCAGCGCATGCGGAATGGCCTGCGCCTGGATGGACGTGGGGTTGAGAAAACCTGCCTTGGTCAGGTCCCGCAAGAGGGATTCGGACACACCAAGGGTGTCAAAGGTGGACGTAGCAGTCTGCACAAAACTATCCTTTCAGTTTGATCGCATTGAACGGGATCAGAGAACCGAGGGGAGACAGAATCAGGTAGGAATCCGCTCTAGCCTGGACCTAATCGCGATGCGATCGCGAAGTCCGTTATGGTTGAGCGCCAGCACCGCCGGACTAATTACGCTGATGACGTGGGCTCACTCTACAGCATGAAATTGTCGCTGTCAATGTTTATTCCTGGCTCATCACGGCTTGAGCGCCTCAAGGCGGGTCTTGATGATTTCCGGATCCCGGACCCCTCGCAGGTAGATCATCCGCTCCCCGTCGACGGATCGAAGGACGACGGTGCCGATGTCCAGATACCGTGCGAGGGGGCCCTGCAAGACAGTGATATCGGAAATCTCGTTGAACGGCAGCGTGTGAATATCCCGGCCCGTGAATCCGTTGCTCACGGTGACCCGCTCAGACGTGAAGCTGTACCGCGCCCACCGTCGCAGCACCACCGCGCAGGCCAGCAGCGCCGCCGCACCGCCCAGCCACGTCCATCCCCCGCCCGTCCCCGATCGCAGCGCAACCAGGCCCCGACCGCCAGCCAACAGGCTGAAGCCGTACAGCCAGACAAAATGGGCCCACGCGGGATAGGCCTGCCACCGCACCCGCTCGTCGAGTATCTGCCGTGGGCTGCCCCCGGCAACCGTCAATCCGGGGCTCCGGCGGAGCGACACATGTCAATCAGCCGCCGGCCATCGGCTTGTCGTAATCCTGATACCAGCCGCTCCAATGGGCAAACCGTCGATTCGCCCACGTGCTGACTTCGCCCTTCTTCGCGCCATACCGTGTGTCGACGGTGCGGATGAACGAGGCCAGATTGCCCTCGATCTTCAGCAGGTCATCGTCGGTAAATTTGTCATATTGCTTCTTGAGCGGCCCTCGCAATTGGGCCCAAAACTGTCCGAACTGTTCCTGGTTCATCACACCCTCCCTTTAGTGGTCAGCCAACCTTGGCTTCTACGGGGCTCGGTCCTTTGCGCTCTCCTGCGGGTCGCGACGGTTCCACCTGCATCGACTCCTTCAGGGCCTGGATCGCCCGTGCGACATCCTCCTCCGTCGATCCAAAGCGGTCCCCCATCACCTTGATGGCCTGCTTGATGGCGGTAGTCATCTTCGCGATCTGCTCTTCGGGCGTCATACACACATCTCCTCGTGAGAAAGGTTTGCGACCAGGCTGGATGCCTGCGGACACTCTGTCGTAGCGGCGACGAAGACCGGGGAATCAGACGCGCGGGGAGGAATCAGGACGCGCGAGAGATGGGACAGTCGGCGTGGCACAATACGTCATGGCTGTACCCTACAGATAGCTCCACGTCGTGTCAATGAAATGAAGCGTGCGCGCCACGTAAGTGCCTGATTCCAAGCGCTTTTATATTTCCCCGTCCTGCAGGCGGGCTGCGCGCGCCGGAATGGAACGCGACGCAAAACTTTTCTCTTCAACGGAGGCGGCGTTTTTTGTACACTACCGTTGACCGTACCCAAAAAGGAGGACGCCATCGGAAAACCGGCCAAGACAACGCTTGCCAAACGCGACCGCGAAAAAGCGAAGCAGATGAAGCAGCGCGAGAAGGAAGCCCGCCGCGTCCAGCGCAAGGCGGAGAAGTCCGAGCGCCGCCCCCGTGCCGAGGGAGAAGACCCGGATCTCGAAGGTCTGCATTGGGGTCCCCAGGAACCGCTGTACTAAGCGTATCCGGGATCTGCTCGGCCCAGTCCTTCCCATCCCTTGTCGGCCCTTTGCCGGAAAGCGTACCATTGCGACTCATGTCGCTCTGGCTTCGATGCGCAACCCTTCTGCTTGTCACGACCGCATGCGGTCCGACCGCATTGCATCCCGAGGCACCGGATCGTACTTCTCTGGACGGGGCATCCCCTGCAGGGCCCACGGAAGCCGGGCTGGAGGAGGAATTCAGCAGAAAACGCGAGACGCTCCGGAAGTCCCCCCCGTTCCAGTCGACCGATGCCGCCACGCACTTCCGACTCGCCGACACCCTCCACCACCGGGGCGATCTGACCGGCGCGACCGAAGAATATCGTGAGGCCATCCGGTTGAAGCCCGACTACGTTGAGGCCCACCGTGGACTGGGAACACTCCTGCTGGACAGACACGACTATGCCAAGGCGGCGGATGCGTTGCGGACGGCCACCCGGCTACGTTCAAGCGACGCCGACACCTGGTACTGGCTGGGACGCGCACTGATGGCGCAGCGGGATTGGGCCGGCGCCGCCGAGGCGTTGCAGACCGTGACGCGGCTCAGGCCCGACGATGCCGAAGCCTATTCCGATCTTGGCCTGGTCCGCATGGCCCAGGGGGACCCGGAGCGGGCCGCCGAATCGCTCCGGCGTGCCGTCAAGCTCAAACCTGATCATGCGGACAGCCATAGTCTGCTCGAGACGGTGCTGGCACACGTGCACGATCCCGACCACGTCGCCCGATCCGCCCGCAAGATTCTGGACACCCTGTTCGCCAGGGAATGAGCCCTGTTCAGGGCGTCCAGTCCGGTTGGCTGTTCGCAGTGGATAACACCACGGCCTGGACATACAGCCTGCGACCGTCGGTTTGCTGCCAGGAACGGAGATAGAGCGTTTGGCGGTCCCGGAGCTGGATTGGCTCGAGCATCACCCACCCCGGCGTCGTGGGAAGCTCGCCGATGACGCATCCCCTCGCGCACAGGCGGATCTGCGAGCCTCCCTCCTCGCCCGCCCCGTAGACCCACACAAAGTACCGTCCGGCCGGAAGTTGCGTGAGTGCCCGGATGGGACCGATGCCGGGCAGCGGCTGGCGGATGATGACCACCCGGTCCGCCTGCTCGCGCGCGACGCCACACCGGCTTCCGCGGGCATACACCCATAGGGAATACTCTCCCATCGAGGCATTGCACCCGCCATCGGTCACGTTCACCGCGCCGGTCCAATCGGGGGCCCGA